>NZ_FR892515.1:3047-5833 GCF_000436015.1 Prevotella sp. CAG:592
GGCAGCCGCCGTTATGGTCGGCAGCGCGCTGTATCAGTCTTTTGACAAGCAGAAAAGTAAGACCGCGACCAAAGCGGTAACCCCGTCAGACTCGCCGGACCCCAACGTGAAGCTGACTTCGGGGAGACAAGTGACCGACCTATACTACGACGACGGGACGGACAACACGGCACGCCAACTGCAACAGCTTCGCCGCCTCTATCCCGACGAGGATTTTATGGAGGGCGACCAGGGGATGATGGTGAAAGTGACCTACCTGAAATGCGACAAGGTGCTCGCGGCAAACAAGCCCCACCAGCTGCGCCTCTCGTTCTACCACGACAAGCAGAGAAAAGACAAATGCAAGTTCTATGAGATCGTTGACGAGTTCGATAAACTGGGCAACAACCGCGTGTTTGCCACCGCTTCCGACGACGGATGCGCCGTGAGCGGCGACCAGAGAATCACCTGCGCGTCGCATCAGTTGTGGAGCCACGCACGCGAGGTGAACTTCATGAGGAAAAACCGCAAAAGCCTGTCCTCGTTCGAAACCTTCGTGCCGGAATACATCTACAGCTTTGCAGACCCGCGTGACCCCTACAAGAACGACACCATATTCATGTTTGCCGACATATACGACGAGGTGGGGCGCGAACTCGTGAGGGGCACTTACTATGTGTCATGGGTGCGTGAGGCGAACCAGAAGGACAACACCTGCTATCATCCAGACCGCGACACCACGGAATACGTGAAGAGCCGCACCAATCTGGGCGACTGCATCATTCTCGTGAAGTACGACCGCTCTTGGCGATGCAAGATATGTGGTCACAAGGAGTTTGAACCAGACCTGGAGCGCACGGAGACCGACCCCAACTGCGAAAAGAAGACTGGCGAGCACCAGCACGTGTGGAACTATCTGGAGGAACAGCCGGATTTCAATTCGCTCAAGCGGGAAACAAGCCAGAACCAGTGCTATATGATGGAGACATGGAACATCAAGGTGACGAGACAGTGTCTGATATGCGGCCTGAAACAATCGAAGGATCTCGAAGACGCCACCATAGTGCCCAATGCCAGTGCACCCATGAACAAGGAGTGCTGCCCTGGCGGCGTGTATAAGGAAGAGGTGGAAGAGAAGCCTGCCGAGAGGGTGGGCGACAGGATGAAGATGGACAAGGTGATCTCCACATACTTCTACTGTCCCGATAACGACACCAAGCAACTCGTGGGCCAGCGCACCGAAACGGAATGGAGCGAACCCTGCCTCCACGACTTCCGGCTGGTAAGCACCGAAGATCTCGGGGCAAACCCGGTGTCGAAGTATTACCACCATGCGGTATTCGTAGACCACTACCGCTGCATCAAGTGCGGAATGCTGAAAGACATACGGCGCACGAAGAATTGCAGCCACAAGAATGTGAAAACAGACAAATTCTGCCAGATAGCGAAGCCGTGGATAGAAAGTTTCAAAGGCGTGCCCCTCAGGATGAGGCTCGTGGTCTATCCGCAGGACACCACCGCCGTATACGTGGCAGAGACGGAGACCACCCAGCAGCTCTGGGGAGCCGTATGCCCTGACAATCGCCACGGATGGAAAATCGACAGCAAATACCCCGCCACCGGAGTGACACGCGAAGAGGTGGACGCCTTCATCTCACGGCTCAACACTATGGCAGCAGAGCAGGGAGTGCCGCTCAGGTTCCGCCTGCCTGAAGCAGAGGAATGGGCAAGCACATACATACAGTGTGGCGAAATAATGGGATGGGTGTATCAGTATGGCAACGCCATGCACCATGTGGCAGAACTGCCGGCCAACTGTCAGGGACTCTACGACATGAAGGGCAACGTCTCCGAGATGTGTTCCGACACCATCAGCAGTGGCGACCCGGGCTACGAGACCGTGATGACCGCCGTTGCCGGCAAGAGCTACGCTGACACCTCCAACAGGCATCCCGCCACATACCAGTGGCTCGACATGCAGGAAGGACGGCAGGATGTGGGCTTCCGCATCTTTGCCGACCCCATCGACGGCGACGAGGCACAGATAAAGGACATTACCGATGCCGAGACCGAAAGCGGCTTCAAGGAAAGCATTAAATACCGGTTCGGTGCAGGGGTGGTGAAGGTGGGCGACCTGTGGTTCACGTGCAACAGATACCAGTGTAAGGACTGCGGATACATCAGTTACGGCTCAAAGTGGCACTTCCCGGCACTCAACGGCAAGAAACCCATAGGCTGCAAATAGCGCCACCCGTACAAGGCAGACAGGATACACTCTTCTGAAAAGAGAAAATCCAGACGAACGCTGATGACCGATCAGGGATAACCTCAGTCCTCGCCCCCGGCACGATATGACCGGAGGCGGGGATTATTTTTTTTTATTCCGGGCGGATGGAAAGAGAAAAATCTGTAACTTTGCAGAAATACACACATATACCAGATATGCACTACACACTCTTTGAACTCAACAACCTCGTGAGGCAGACCATCGAACAGACCCTCTCGGAGGAATACTGGGTGGAAGCCGAGCTGAGCGAGGCACGCCAGGTGAACGGCCACTGCTATATGGAACTCGTGGAGAAAGACGACCTCCACAACACCCCCGTGGCTAAGGCATCGGCAAAATGCTGGCGCGGCACGTGGAGCAGGATCCTGCCCAAGTTCATGACCGTGACGGGAGCACAGCCCAGAGCTGGCATGAAGGTGCTGATGAAGGTGTATCCGCAGTTTCATGAAGCCTACGGGTTCTCATGGATAGTGACCGACATCGACCCCACATACACCCTCGGCGACATGGCGCGCCGCCG
>NZ_FR892516.1:0-3061 GCF_000436015.1 Prevotella sp. CAG:592
CAGCCAAAGCTCCAAGAGTATTGACAATAAAGTTGTCGAAAGATCTGTGTCTGGAATGTTCCACCTGTGCAATATTCTTAAGTTCATCGTTAACGGTCTCTATGATAGCCCGCTTTCTAAGCAAGAGTCTATCTGATATTTTCATGATAGACCCCTTCATGTTGCTTTTTAGTTTCGTGATAAGTTGTATCCCATCAACGAAAAGTTTATCGAATAGGTTCTTGCCTATATACCCCTTATCTCCAACAAGTTTGCCGTAGATGAAATCAACAAAGGCTTTATATTCCAATGGTTTACGGTCGTCAATATCACCAGGAGTAATCATAAAATTCAGCAATTCTCCTTTTTCATTACATATCAGATGAAGCTTAAAACCGAAGAACCATCCCATAGAACATTTACCTCTTTGAGCGATACCTTTAAATGTCTTATGGATAAGGATTCTCTGGTTCCTACATACACGAAGAGGGGTGCTATCCACGAAACTGATTCCTGTACATTTTCCTAAAAGCACCTTCTTTATAAAGATAGTTAAAGGAATAGCAATAGTCTTCTGGAGTTCCACAAAACGATTGTATGACACAACATTGGGAAACAAGTGTCGAAGATGCACACATACATATTCTTTGTAGAAATGCTTTAAGCAACGAAAGCCTGAACTGTGGAAAAGTATAATGATAACCATAATTTCAGCCTTTGACATGGTCGATTCACGATGATATTTGCGTTTTAAATTGCTTTTTATGGTATATTTTTCCATTTGGGCATCAAAAACTTTGCAGAAGTCATCCGCAATACAGAAAATTTCAGTAACTTTGTCCTCGGTGATCATAGCGATTATTGTTCGTAAACTTTTGATTTTTAGCACTTTAAAGTTACAATAATTTTCGCTAATCACCAAATTTTCAGACACTTATATTTCGTCGAACTCACGTTATTATAGGAATATGGAAACTTATAGCGATAGAATCAAAATCGTTGTCGGAGACATCACCAAACTTCCAACTGAGGCTATCGTCAACGCAGCCAACAAGAGCTTGCTTGGTGGTGGCGGTGTTGATGGAGCCATCCACCGGGCAGCTGGCAAAGGACTACTCCAAGAATGCATGACGCTTGGAGGTTGCGAAACGGGCCGATGCAAGATGACCGATGCATATAACCTTCCCTGTAAGAAGGTGATTCATGCGGTAGGGCCAGTTTGGCATGGTGGGCATCACGGGGAAGGCAAGTTACTTGCCTCTTGTTATGATTCTGCCATGAAGATTGCCGAAGAAAACGAGCTTTCGAGTATCGCTTTTTCGTGCATCAGCACAGGCGTGTATGGGTTCCCTAAAAAAGAGGCTGCCCGCATTGCCCTTCACACAGTCTTCGCTCATATCAGGGATAGTTATCCCGGGCAAGTGGTCATCTGCTGTTTCAGCGAAGAAGACGTGCAGTACTATCAGGACTGCTTCTGGGACGAATCGCTGACTTTGCTTGGCAGCCATGAGGCCATCCAGCAATACAAGGAAAAGATTGACACTATCCCGTCGAAGTTCTGGGATGAAATGATTTCCTGCATTCCGCACCTGGAACAAGAAGTCCAGCAATCAGGTTCGAAGCATTCTAATGACTGCAACTTGGAAGAGAGGTTAGGATTCTGTACTTCACCAGCTGATTACCAGTGCTGGATTCAATGTTTCAAGATCAATGAAATGCCCGACTTCTTGATGATAGACAATGTGTATTGCCTTTTTGTAATCGGGACATTCATATCCAGAAGGGCCTACTGGACAAATTCTAATGTCACGTCCGAAGAACTATTGGAGTTTCTAATGCCCATCAGGGAATATCGATGGAAAATCCCGCACATCAAGTTCTTTAAGACGATAGAAGAATTACACAAACGCGGATATGAACTGATACGCATTTGTCCGTCTATATCACCGAACGGATGCAGCTGGCGTTGCATCACTACCATAAAGAAACTGACAGCCTCTAAGTGCGGAGCAGTTTTTGCCGGTGAAGGTTGGACTGACCTCGCCATCAATACATCAAATGGTATATTCCGGTCTGTTAATCGCGAAGGGAAACATGAGAAATGGCCGATGGAAGATATTCCTGTCTGCGAATTAGCAGACCGTTTCATCGACAGTTTCCCCACTTTGGCAAAAGCCGGAAAGGACTATGATCCAGAATATGCCAAATGGTTTCATCAAGCAAGAAAAGAATGCGAACGCGGCCACATCCTCTATGCTTTCGCCGAGATGGAAAGCTGCTATGGCAAAGGGCATATGTTCCTGACTTCTACCAACAATGGTGCATTTCCGTTTCCTCCTCCTGGAGATACGGAGGGATATGGCAATTATTAAGTGAGAAAGAACCCTAAGCAATATTTTCCTATAATAAATAATTCTTTATGCAAACAAACAAAATCTTATTATACGCGTTTGTAATCCTATCTAGCATCCAAATAGCTCATGCTCAAAAAAGGAATGCGCTATTGGTAGGGATCTCCACATATGGCGATAATACAGGATGGAAAAACATTCATGGTGCTAACGATGTAGATTTAATGAAATCTGTGCTAAATGGCTTTTCCATAAGAGAACTTAAGAACGCCAATGCTACGTATGAAAACATTATTAAAGAGTTGAATTATCTCACAAAAAAAACCAAAGAAGGAGATATTGTTTATATCCATTTTTCTGGTCATGGACAACCATTTGAGGATATAAATGGAGATGAACAAGATGGTTGGGACGAGTCCTTCGTCCCCTTTGATGCCCATTTATATTATGAACAAAATGTTTATTCCGGAAATAAGCATTTAACAGATGACATATTAAACACATACCTTATCAAAATCCGTAAAAAAATTGGAGAACATGGAATACTATACGTTACTATAGATGCTTGTCATGCAGGAAATTCATATCGAGACTCAGAAGAAGACATCTACAGAGGCACTGGAAAAGGGTTTTCTAAAAATAACAAGATATATAAAGTTCCAAAGACACAAAAACGATATTTTAAGATTGACGACATTAGAGGATATCCTTAATTCCGCAACACTTTGATT
>NZ_FR892517.1:0-62851 GCF_000436015.1 Prevotella sp. CAG:592
AGAGTGCGGAAATCGTAGACTCAGAACAGAGCGACATGATGATGGCGAGATGTTATTTCTGCATGCAGGATATGGACAAGACTCTTGCCTACCTGAAAAGCGCAGAAACGAAATGCACAGAAGAAACTGCCAACAAGATTGACATCTGCAGAGATTTCGCCATCACTTACGGATGGATGGGGAACAACGAATTGGCATTCAAATATCTGGAGAAGCTGAAGGAATACGGAAAACTTGACGCTGAAACGTATCTCGTGGAAGGTAGCATCCTGCTGGGCATGAACAGGTTTGAAGATGCAAACATAGCATTCTACAATGGCTATAAGTTGACAAACAACCCAACTGAATATACATTCCAGATTGCCGTGTCTCTGTATGAGCACAGCATGGACCAATATGCGTATATGTTTCTCAAGAGAGTGTTTGAAAAGGATCCTGAAAGGACACGCGGACTGGCTTACCTTGCGGCATGCAGCAACTATCTGGGTATGGGAGATGAATTTATAGGATACTTGAAAGACGCGGTAGACAAGAATCCAGAAGAGGCAAAAGCTGTATTGGCAGACTTCTTTCCAAAAGGTATGGAGCCTTACGACTATGTGGAATATGCAAAGAAGCACAGCAGAGGCATAAACGAGGAAACTGACAAAAACGACAATGACAGTCAGAAATAAGAACCACCGGCTGTCATTGTCATCATGACTGAGTGACGGTGAAATCATACCAAGTTATTCTTTTACCGTCACTAAACTGTAACCTAATGGCCGATTGGGATTGTTTCATTTTCTAATCCCAATGACCGATTGAGGACTTTTAATATTGATTGGGATTATTTCAGTTCTTCAAAATCCCCACTATTTCTTCAAACTTCTTTCCCATGTTAAGATTGAGATAGATGTTGTATAGGGCTGCTGCCCATTTGTCTTTCTGGTCGGGAGCAAGTTCGCGGTATCGCTCCATATACGGCAAGGAGCACTTATAATATTTCTTCATCTGAGATTTGCCTTCAGCCTTGAAAGCCATGTTCATATAGGCTACACCGGCATTATAATAGGTATCGGCAAGGGTGTCGTTGCGGGCAATCAGACTGTCGCAGACGGACACGCATTTCCCGTATTCACCCATATTCAGCAGCAGATTGCTCTTGGCATAAAGAAAGAGTGTATTCAGGCTATCAGCCATCAAGGCTTTGTCAACTACAACGTTTGCCGAATCTATCTGATTCTTTCCGTTATAGAAGTCTACAAGACGGGTGAAGAAAAACTCGTTTTGAGGATATTCATCAAAGCCTGTTTTAAGGGATTCCCTGTATAATACGGTATCTTTCTTCTCGCTATAGATATTTGCCAAGAACTGCAAGGTCTTTTCCCTGCCGGGTTTATAGTCGAGAGCGGAAGACGAATACTTAAGGGCAAGTTCCGAATTGCCGAGTTTCACTCCACAATATGTTGCAAGATAGGCCGCAGAGAGCTCTGAAGGCGATGTCATGCTCAATTTATTGTTTGAGAACAATGGCTGGTTGACACAGTCGAGAAATGCGTCGAAGAGATTGAAAGCGGACTTGTAATTCTGCTTGGACAAGAAGAACACGCCTCCGTTATAAAGATTCTTGCGATACACGCTCAGATATTCAGCATTACGCTTCCTGTATTTTATCGTCACCCTTCCTTTGTGGTCGGGTCGGGCATCAACGCTGTCCATAGACTCATAAGCCTGGAACATGCGAAGCTCTATGTTGAATAGAGAAGCCGTGTCGAATTTCTGTTTGAGATAGAGTTGCTCGTTGGCCTGTTCATATTGCAGACGGATAGCTTCTGTAAGAGTGTGCCATATCTTGATATTGGCATGATTTGCAGAGTCGGCAAGCAGTTTCCTCATACTCGCTTCTGCCTTGTCCAGATTCTTACCTGTCTTGACGTAAGTCTGTGCCTGAGAGATTTCCTTCTTCTGAGCGAAGGCAAATGAATGGAAAAGGCTGATTATAGATAAAATTACAAGCAAACGTTTCATTATCCCACTAACATAAAAAAAATTAATCTACCCTAAAAGTAAATACCTGAAATATATGTAAAATTGAATATGCCGGTAAAAAAGAAGTATATAAAAAGAGAAGGGCGTACCAAAGCCGGAACTAAAAGTGAGTATAGAGTGTTTGTCTGGAACCACACACAAAAAGCCACAACTTATATTGTCACAATTCTGGTACGCCCTTTCAATATACTATTGATCAGAGATTACTTGGTCAGAGCCTCTGCCTCCTTGGTCTTAGGATCTTCATCGCCCAAAGTGCGATACAGACAAGTATAGAGAGAATAAGCCCAGCTGGTCTTGTATTCCATGTTCTTGTCCATGTCCTTTGCCTTTGTCAGATAGTCAATGGCCTGGTTGTAAACGCCGACGATCACATCCTCTGCAGACTTAGGGATTCTACCGTTGGTCTTGGCAGAAATCTGCTCTGCCTTCTCCTGAGCGAGGAACATGTAGCAGTTACCTACAGAAGCTGTTACAGGGATATTGTCAGGCATGATCTCGAGAGCCTTCTTCAGGTCGTTGATAGCCTCCTGCCATTTACGATCGTTCATATAAGACTGGCCTCTCATTGCCACAGCAGCGAAGTTCTTTGGATTTGCTGCAAGAGCGTTGTCGATGAGCTTGTTGAAATCGTCTTTCTTGCCCTGAGAAAGGAGAAGACCTGTGAGAGTGCTGAATACTGCCTGGTTGTTAGGGAACTTGGCATAAAGGTCCTCCAACTTCTTCTGGGCAGCAATAGAGTCAGCCTTGGTCTTCATGGTGTTCTGAAGAGCGTTGAGCTTCAGGTTCATTGCGTCATTGGCATAAGTAGAGTCATTCAGAGCTGCGTCAGAATATCTCTCAGCACGATCAAACTCTTGTGCATAGAAAGAAGAGAGTGCTGCAAAATAAGCGATCTGAGGTCCGAACTGGTCTGGCTGACCTGTTGCGAAGAGCTTCTCTGAGTTTGTATCAACATACATACCGAATGCTCTTGAAGCACCCTTGTAGTCTTTCTCGTTGTAACGAGCCTCTCCCTCTGATACGAGAGAAGCGCGAACTGGAGCAAGGCGAGTACCGTTCTTGGCGAACTTAGGTTTTACCTTACCCTTCTCGTTAGGCATGTTGTCATACTTGTCACACTCCAAAGCAGCCTGGATGGCAGCCTCGGCAGCATCATACATGGCTGCAGGGTCAGCCTTTGTCACCTGCTCCTTCAGGAACTTGTCCAAAGCGAGGTCAACGACCTTATTATATGCCTTGGCCTTGTTCTCATTAGAGAGAGAAGCCTCACCAGCCTTAATCATGTTAAGGGCCTCTTTGTAGTCGTTAGCACCGAGGATAGTCTTGATATCCTGTGCAGACATTGACACACTGCAAAGTGTAGCCAACGCAAAAACCATAAGTTTTTTCATTTTCATTATTGTTTAAGATTATAGTTATTCGTTATTCACATCATTGTTATCGGCAACAGAATCACTTTCCTCTATATGGTCACCGTCTTCAAACTGTGTGGCTGGAGCGGAAGTGGAATCCTGGTTTATCCTTTCGTTTGTAGCAACCATCTGTTTGCGACTCTCATCTTCGACAACAGCCTCAAGCTCTGAGCTCATCACTTTGCATACGCTGGCAATGACGTCATTTTTCTTCGTGAGGTTTATCAGTCTTACACCCTGTGTGGCACGTCCCATCACACGGCATTCCTTCACAGACAGACGGATCACGATTCCACTCTTGTTGATGATCATGAGATCATTCTCGTCTGTCACTACCTTAATGGCAACAAGGCGTCCTGTCTTCTCTGTAATTCCAAGAGTCTTCACTCCCTTGCCACCACGGTTGGTTACGCGATAGTCCTCAACAAGACTACGCTTGCCGTAGCCATTCTCGCTCACAACCATTATGGTTTCCTCGTCAGGCTTGTTGACTACAACCATTCCTACAACTTCGTCGTCTCCACCGTCGAGACGCATTCCGCGTACACCGGTAGATACACGACCCATTGCACGAACGGCATTCTCATCGAAACGCACAGCCCTACCGTTACGGTTTGCAAGCACCAGTTCATTGTGTCCGTTGGTAAGTCTTACTCCTACCACCTCGTCACCTTCCTGAATGTTGATGGCTATGACACCGTTTGCTCTCGGACGGCTATAGGCTTCAAGCAAGGTCTTCTTGATAAGTCCGTTCTTTGTGGCGAACACTACATAATGGCTGTTGATGAACTCCTGGTTGTCGAGACCGCGCAGACGCAAGAATGCATTGACGCTGTCGTCGCTTTCGATATTGAGGAGGTTCTGTATCGCTCTGCCCTTGCTGCTCTTGTTTCCTTCCGGAATCTCGTAGCACTTCAGCCAGTAGCAACGTCCCTTCTTGGTGAAGAACATCATGGTGTTGTGCATTGTGGCTGGATAGATGAACTCTGTGAAGTCCTGCTCTCTGCTATGGGCTCCCTTGCTACCCACTCCACCTCTTGACTGCTCTCTGAACTCGCTCAGAGGAGTTCTCTTGATATAACCAAGATGACTGATAGTGATAACTACAGGATCGTTAGGATAGAAGTCCTCAGGATTGAATTCCTCACTTGAATATTTTATCTCTGTGCGTCGTTCGTCTCCATACTTCTCCTTCACTTCCTGAAGCTCGTCTTTCATTACCTTCTTGCAAAGTTCCGGATCGTTGAGGATAGACTGCAGATAATTGATCTGACGCTCCAACTCCTCATATTCGGCATGCAACTGCTCAAGACGCAGACTAGTGAGCTGGCTGAGACGCATATCAACGATTGCCTTAGACTGCAACTCATCGAGCTCAAAGCGCTTTTCCAAATTGCGCTGTGCGTCTGACGGAGTTTTGGATGCACGGATAATGTGTACCACCTCGTCGATGTTGTCACAGGCGATGATAAGGCCTTCAAGGATATGTGCCCTTTCCTGGGCTTTCTTCAAGTCAAACTTAGTACGACGAATTGTAACGTCATGTCTATGTTCAACAAAATGATGAACGCATTCCTTGAGAGTAAGCAGACGTGGACGACCTTTAACCAAAGCGATGCAATTCACTGAGAATGAGCTCTGAAGAGCCGTCATCTTGAAGAGTTTATTCAAGATAACATTTGCGTTGGCATCCTTCTTCACGTCAATGACGATACGCATACCCTGACGACCAGACTCATCATTGGCATTGCTTATACCATCGAGTTTTCCTTCTTTGACGAGATCGGCGATATATGTAATAAGCTGAGCCTTATTCACGCCATAAGGTATTTCCGTAATGACAATTTTGTCATGCGAATCACCACTCTCAATCTCAGCCTTCGCACGCATGACAATGCGTCCCCTACCAGTTTCGTAGGCATCTTTCACTCCCTGTATACCATATATATAAGCACCTGTAGGGAAATCCGGAGCCTTGATATAACGCATCAGTCCGTCAACATCGATTTCTGGATTATCGATATATGCGCAACATCCGTCAATGACTTCACCGAGATTATGGGTCGGAATATTTGTCGCCATACCTACAGCAATACCGTTTCCGCCATTTACGAGCAGGTTTGGAATCTTTGTTGGCATGACTGTCGGCTCAACGAGCGAATCATCGAAGTTGTTCGTCATGTCAACCGTATCCTTGTTAAGGTCATCCATGATGTGCTCTCCCATCTTTGAGAGTCGGCACTCAGTATAACGCATGGCAGCAGCAGAATCGCCATCCACGCTACCAAAGTTTCCCTGACCATCAACGAGTGTGTAACGCATGTTCCAGTCTTGCGCCATCCTGACAAGGGCTCCATATACAGAACTGTCACCATGTGGGTGATACTTACCAAGCACCTCACCGACAACGCGAGCACATTTCTTATAAGGCTTGTCACTTGTATTGCCAATACCCATCATTCCATAGAGTATTCTTCTGTGCACAGGCTTGAAACCGTCGCGCACATCAGGCAACGCACGGGCAACAATCACCGACATAGAATAGTCGATGTATGAGGATTTCATCTCCTCCTCAATGTTAATCTTGAGAATTCTGTCTTGATCAATAGTGTTGTTACTATCCATTAGTTAATCTGTTAATTTTCTTAAATTCCCGTTTTAAGGGCATTTCCTTGCGTTTTAAGCGCATTTTACAATTTGGGTGCTAAGTTACAACAAATTATCCAACTGCCCTAATATTTAACACAAAAAAGATTCTGCAAAATATTTTCAACTTACATTTACCGCTCCTGCCAGAGAACTAGGAATAGGAACAAAGGAGAAAACTGAGGCATACAAACTCAAAATAATTACACACCGAGGGCAAGATGTGCAGATTTTTAAACCATTTTAAACAATAAACACACAAAAGCAATTAGAATTTTGTAATTTTTAGCTTTAAATTTTGTGCAAATAATATTTTTTAGTAAATTTGCAATATCAAAAAAACAATAGGAAGAGAATTTATAGTGAGAAGATTCATATACATAATAATATTCATTTGTATTCAGATAGCATTTTGCTCATGCGAATATAAGTTCAAGGCTTTCGACTTCTTGTATAGCGAACCGCAGAAAATTGAAATCTGCCGCTACGACAGGTTGGAAAGTCAATACCTCACCACGAGCGACTTTTCTGCCCTTCAGCAGATGAACACCGACTACCCGATGGAGACAAGAACACTCATTGAGGATATGCTCAAGCTGGGCGAAGTAAACGACCCCGAGATAAACAAGATATTCCAGACTTTTTATCAAGACTCTACACTACAGACACTTATAAGCGATGCAGAATCACAGTATGCTAACGTTGACGACTTGAACGACCAGTTCAATAAGGCATTCACGAACCTGCAGAAGATTTATCCTAAAATTGTGATTCCAAGGATATACATGCAGATTGGCGCCCTTGACCAAAGCATCATTATCGGCAACAGCACGATAGGAATCTCCATAGACAAATATCTCGGAGAAGATTATCCTCTTTACAGGAAATACTATCCGGAAACGCAGCGCAAAACTATGAACAGAAAGAACATTGTGCCTGATGCCATCTGCTTCTATCTGATGAGCATCCACCAGATGCCCAACTTCGACAAAAGACCTCAGATAGAGCGAGATATACATCTGGGGAAAATAATGTGGCTCTGCAATAAGGTCTTGGAAGAAAAGGCTTTCGACACTAAATTTGTCAAGGCTACCGAAAAGTATATGCGGTGCCATCCAAAGACAGACATTACCAAATTCATCCAAGACAACGATTTTTCTGTAATCATTAAACACATGTAGCAGAAGGTGGAAACAAGCCTTAACACAACAAGCCCAAATGGTTGATCCGGATTAAAGAGCGTCTCCCTGGCGAATGTCATTCTCTCGAAGATATTTATTCAATTTATCTGTAAACTCATAGTTCTTCAGCCCCCAGTCTGGAGCAAGAAGCATTCCCTTTGGCGATTGGGAAACGAAACGCTCAATGACAATCGAAGGACGTAGATTGCGGATATACTCTGAGATTGTGCGAATATATTCGTCAACCGAGAAGACATGAAAAGGTTTTCTCTCATAATCCTCAGCCAACCGTGTTCCTCTAACGACCTGTAGCTGATGGATTTTCAGAATGTCGAGAGATGTTGCAGATATTTTTTTAGCCTGAGCTATAATGTCGTCGGCAGACTCTCCAGGCAACCCCACAATAACGTGCCCACCGGTGACAATTCCCCTTTTTGAAGTATCTTCTATAGCATGGACAGAGCAACCGAAATCATGACCGCGGTTTATTCTCAACAATGTGGAATCCTCTGTGCTTTCTATCCCATACTCTACCGTGAGGAAAGTCTGACGATTCAATGACTCCAGATAATCCAGAATCTCGTCGTTGATACAGTCGGGACGGGTTCCTATAATAAGTCCCACAACATCATCACACGCCAAAGCCTCCTCGTATTTCCTACGCAAGGTGTCAACACCAGCATATGTATTGCTATAAGCCTGGAAATAAGCAAGATACTTCATGTCTGGATATTTGTGCGAAAAAAACTGTTTACCCTTCTCTATCTGGTCTGTAATACTCTGTTCCGTGTCACAATAGGCAGGATTGAATGAACGGTTGTCGCAGAAGCAACAACCTCCCCTACCAACCTTTCCATCTCTGTTAGGACAGGAAAAACCGGCATCCACGGAAATTTTCTGAACCCTGAACGGGAATTTCCTTCTTATCCACTCGCTATAAGAATTATAATTCGGCATATAATATTTATATATAAGTTGGCATATTCTATTATTACTGGTAAGTCAGGGAAATACCTGATGCCGGCAATACGTTTTATTCGTAGCCCCATCAAATATCACCAAGACAGAAGCCATCCAACTGTCGTCGGGATTAAACACATAGCATCAACAGTTTCTGATAAAATGTAAATGCAAAGATACAATTAAAAATTGATAATCTATGGACTAAAGAATGGTTAAAGCCCTACAAACCGTACTATTCACACAATATGCAAATCCTCAACACCGGGTAACAACCCATTTGGGTTAAATTGTGTTTAATCATGAGTACTAATTGCAATATAATTGCTAATTTTGCAATAGATATAGAAATACTATAAAAACAGATAAATTTAATTATGAGAAAATTTTTCCTAATGTGCGCAGCTTTATTGATTAGCGCTACAACTGCTTTGGCTGGCAACGACTTGTCACTCAAGGACATCACGTCCGGCAAGTTCGCCCCCAAAGGAATTGGAAGCATCACGGCTCTCGACGACGGAGAGACCTATGCCCAGGTTAGCAAAGACGGCAAGAAGGTGGTGAGATACTCCTTCCGCACCGGCAAACAAACCGACGTGCTGTTTGACGTGAACAACACCATCGGTCAGAAAATAGAGTCTTTCGAAGACTATATTATGAGTCCTGACGGTACAAAGATGCTCATCCAGACGAATTCACACAAGATTTACAGACGTTCTTTCACAGCCGACTTCTACATCTACACCATCGCAAGCCGCAAGCTTGAGAAGCTGTCTGACAACGGAGCACAGCAGACACCAGTCTGGTCACCAGACGGAAAGCAGATTGCTTTCGTGCGTGACAACAACATCTTCCTTGTAAAACTGCTCTACGACAACGCCGAGAGCCAGGTGACGAAAGACGGCAAGAAGAACGAACTCATCAACGGTATTCCAGATTGGGTGAACGAGGAGGAGTTCGGATTCAACACGGCCATGACTTTCAATGGCGACGGCAGCATGATATGCTGGATAAAGTATGACGAGAAGGACGTACGTGAATACTCTCTGCAGATGTTCAAGGGGGAATATCCTGAACACAAGGAATATGCCACATACCCTGGTCTCTACTCATACAAATATCCTAAGGCTGGAGAGAAGAACTCTACGGTGGCAGTATTCAGTTACGACATCAAGTCGCATCAGACAAGGAAATTGCAGGTACCACTCGACGCTGACGGATACATTCCACGCATCGTAGCTACTAAAGATGCCGAGAAAATCATCGTCTATACATTCAACCGCCATCAGAGCGACCTCCGCCTATATGCCGTAAATCCAAGAAGCACAGTAGCGAAGATGCTCATCCAGGAGAAGAACGCCAAATATGTTCAGGAGGAGGCCATGGCAAACATCAAGATTACCGACAGCCATATCTTGCTGCCAAGCGACCGCGACGGCTTCATGCAGCTGTATCTCTACAGCATCAACGGCAGTCTGGTGAAGAAAATCACTACTGGCAAACATGACGTGACCGATGTTTACGGCTACGACGAAAAGACCGGCAACACCTATTATCAGGCTGCAGGCAAGGATCCGATGAACCGCGAAGTATATGTAACGGCAAAGAACGGCAAGACCGAATGTCTGACAAAACGCGACGGATGGAGCTCTGCATCTTTCAGCAAGGGCTTCAAGTATTTCGTGAACATCTGGAGCGACAGAAACACTCCTTTCGAATACTCAATGTGTGACAAGAACGGAAAGCGCATCGCAATGGTGAATGACAACAGCGAGCTGAAAACCAAGCTCAAGGAATACAACCTTCCACAGAAGGAGTTCTTCACCTTCACGACATCCGAGGGAGTAAAGCTAAACGGCATAATGGTAAAGCCACACAATTTTGACGCATCAAAGAAATATCCTGTCATCATGTGGCAGTATAGTGGTCCTGGCAGTCAGCAGGTTACAAACTCATGGGCAGTAGGTTCAATGGGCAACGGATGTCTCTATGACGGATATCTCGCTGACAGAGGTTTCATCCTGGTTTGCGTTGACGGACGCGGCACTGGCGGAAGAGGAGAAGAATTCATGAAGTGCACATATCTCAAGCTTGGCGACCTTGAGTCGAAAGACCAGGTGGAAACAGCTCTCTATCTTGGCACTCTGCCATACGTAGACAAAAACAACATCGGCATCTGGGGATGGAGCTTCGGTGGCTTCAACACTCTCATGAGCATGAGCGAGGGAAGAAACGTATTCAAGGCAGGTGTTTCAGTAGCACCTCCAACAGACTGGCGTTTCTACGACACCGTATACACAGAGCGCTATATGCGTACTCCTCAGGAGAACCCTGCAGGTTACGACACCAACCCGATCAAGAGAGCGGCTGGTCTCAGCGGCAGCCTCCTTATCTGTCATGGCCTTGCAGACGACAACGTGCATCCACAGAACGCATATGAATACACGGAGGCTCTTATTCAGGCAGACAAGGATTTCCGCATGAACATCTACACCAACCGCAACCACAGCATCTATGGTGGCAACACTCGCAACCACCTGCTCAGACAGATTGCAGACTTCTTTGTTGAAAAGATGAAGTAAGCTTCTGACACACATGATTTGGAACAAAAGAACCAAACGAATATAAAAGGATAATGGCGGTTTCCCCAACAAGACATAAAGTCTAAAGGGAAACCGCCATTATTAATTTATCAAAAAGGACACTACAAAGAGCAATTTATAGCTACAAAATGCATTTTATACTACAATGAACAATTCTTATAGCTACAAAAAGCAAGACTTTTAGCTATAACAAAGAACAACGCCCATACCAACATGCACCAACTGGTTATCCTCAACCTACTGTCAGAACATATGTTTGAGCATAAGATCATGTCGTCTTTATTATTCCACGATACCTATTTCACTCCACCCACGAAGCAAATTTTCACAGTCTGCCTTTGCCACTTCTGCATCAACATCATACTTTTCCAAAAGTAAAGAAGCCATCATATCGGCATCAAACTCCTTGTCTCCCAAAGCCTCCCAAAGGAAGGCCGAAGTCTCGTTCATACTTATGATATTGCTGAAGTCTATGTTCTCTTTACCCTCAGCCACGACAATCTGCTCTCCACAGACGTCACGAAGATTAAATCCAGGTTTCTTACGCATATTTTTCAATTGATATTTTCGGTTTTAACAATCCTGCGATAAGCAGCAAGTATGTAGCGACGCACTATGAGAGGCGTCAGTCTTGTCCACAGAAACGAATATAGACACCATTTCAGGCCATTGGTCTTGTCGATATGTTCCCTGCCTTTGCGGTAGAATCCTATTGCCTCCGCCCTTACGTCAGAGAGCTTGCAGCGTTCGGTACCGATATTTCCGTCGCCACGAAGTACCACATTCTCTCCTTTTATGCTCACAATCCTATGCAATACGAAATAATTCTCGCCTATTTCTGCCAGCACGGGCATTCCCACTTTAGGGTCTCTCGCCCGAATGAGCAATGCCTTGTCACGGTTGTCTTCAAGAAAGGGCCGCATACTATATCCTCTCAGTGGCAAGGTCACGGTATGTCCTTCCTCCAGAAGACTTATAACCTCTGGAATAAGTTCTGAATTTGAAAACAATTTCTCTTCTCTCTTCTTCATAAGATTATGTATTATCTGAACAGGCTCAAGTTCATTCATGGTCAATCATCGAGTGACAGACCTCTGCCGACTCTCTGTCTGGCAGACAATGCAACGTATATAATTCGGAAAATCTTATCACGTCAGAAATACAGTTGCAGACATTGTCAAAAACCCTCTTGTCCCATCTCATAGTGGAACACGAAGGTAGGAATGAAGCAAAAGCCGCTACCGTAGGCAGTTTTTCCACCCAGTTTCTCTCGCAGCGTTCAATACGAGTTACTGCTGCCAGAGGCGCTTTCACATCACGATAGCATGGCGTCTTACCACTCCACGGAGTTCCATAAACAAACACTTCTTCGCCGATGACTCTCACCACAGGATTATCATCGTTCATAAGGTCACAGTCTGGTATATACCTCAGCCAGTTGCTCACCTGAGTGCTCTTTCCCGTTCCGCTTTGGGCTATGAAAGCATAGCCACGTCCGTTGTGTCTCACCAGCGAGGCATGAATCATCAAAGCCTTCTGAAAACTTGCAGCAAACGAGAAAGCCATCATCACGGCATTGTTGAGCGCATACTGCCTCATGAAGAAATCACCGTTCAGCGCACAGCGACAATCGTTGAAGTCTGCGTTTGTCTGTAGCAGGCAGCAAGCCCTGCCTTCAAGATCCTTTATTATATACTGATAACTGGAATCCGGGAAGCGGTCTACTATTACATTGCCATTCCCCGTATCGAAATCTCCAATACGTTCCCTGTTTTCTTTTTTAGGCTGCAGTTTATCGTCTACATAAAGACGCAGCAACAAAGACTCCTCCTTACACATCCTACCAATGACAAAGGGTGTGAAAGAAGGAATCAGACTTGTTCCATCGGTATAATCCTCCGAGAAACTTATTTCAATAGGGAATTCCGCTATTCGATAGAGCATTTCGAATTATTTCAATTATAAAATAAAGACAGGTCCCTGCATCCATTCTCAATGCGCCATCACCACACGCTGATAGGCGAACTCTTCAGCGGGTATCTGCTTTACGATGAGTTTGTTCTTGCCAGCCAGCCGCTGCTTCATAGAGCTCAATGATTTCTCTGCCTCTTTGCGAGACTTGGCATTTACTGTTACACAAGTAGCATGCTGAATACCTTTGCCACCCATGAACTCACGTAGCTGATAAGAATACTCCTGTTTGTTTGCCAGAATGCCTGTTTTTCCTACAGTCGTTACAGAGTCAAGCTGCTGAATGACAGTTACATAAGCCGTAGAATCATTGAACGATGTTGCCACACCAAACACATAAGTAGTCTTGACTCCCTTTCCCTTGGCAGCATAAGCCAGTTGTACTGTCGTCAAAAGCAGTACAGCCATAAGTGCCACATATTTTAAAGATCTCATTATTCTGTTATTCGTATTGTTTCTATTTCGTTTTTTTTATATACTCATTTATCCATTTCAGAAATCACCCGGACCCTGGTCTCCATCATTCAGTAGCACCGGACTTTCATATAGTTTCCACCTATGGAATTTCGATACGCCAAGCCTACAGACGCCTTTCCCTTGTCTGTAGGCTATCAGCTACCGAGGAAGGATTTCAGCTGTTTGTTCTGAGTGGAATGGCGTAGTCGGCGTATTGCCTTTTCCTTAATCTGCCTTACGCGTTCTCTTGTCAGTCCATACAGCACTCCGATTTCCTCAAGCGTCTTTTCCGGTTGGTCTATTCCGAAGAAAGCCTCTATGACTTTGCGCTCTCTTTCGTTCAGGGCCTGCAACGCTCTTTTTATCTCCTCGCGCAGGGATTCCATCACGAGCTCATTGTCAGGATCCGGCGAGTCGGAGTTAGCCATTATGTCAATAAGGCTTCCTTCCTCACCTTCTTTTATTGGCGAGTCAACGGACACGTGTCTTCCGTTGATTTTCATAGCTTCGCGTATCTTGTCCTCCGGCAGGTCAGTCTGCTCTGCGAGTTCGTCAACGCTAGCCCTTCTTTCGTATTGCTGTTCAAATTTGTTCTGCGCCTTGTTAGCCTTGTTCACGGTTCCCACCACATTCAGTGGCAGTCTCACTATCCTGCTCTGCTCTGCAATAGCCTGCAGAATGCTTTGCCTTATCCACCACACGGCGTATGATATGAACTTGAAGCCTCTTGTCTCATCAAATTTCTCAGCAGCCTTTATGAGTCCGAGATTCCCTTCGTTGATAAGGTCAGGAAGACTGAGACCCTGGTTCTGATACTGTTTAGCGACTGAGACAACGAATCTGAGGTTTGCCTTTGTGAGGCGTTCAAGTGCCTTCCGGTCACCTTTTTTTATCCGCTGTGCCAATTCCACCTCTTCGTCTACGGTAAGCAGTTCTTCGTGTCCGATTTCCTGCAGGTACTTGTCAAGCGAAAGGTCCTCGCGGTTTGTAATGGATGATGTGATTTTCAGTTGTCTCATAGAAAAAAGTTTTAACTAATTTACCAAATGCAAATATAATATTATTTATTCTAACGACAAAAGATTATATTCTTTTTTTTCAAATACCTATGAATGTGAAGTAAAAACAGCCTGTTTTGAATAAAAAAAGCACAAACAAACTGCCTTTATGTAGGTAGTTTGCCTGTGCCATTGATATTTTTATCGTTATTCAGTCGAAAGATTTTACTGTTTGTCAAGCATCACAGCGAAGTAAGCCTTCTTTCCTGTTGGCGAAAATCCCTTGAGGATAAGCACAGGATCTTTGCTTGTAGAAGCGTCCTTGACTGCCTTCTGCAGGTCGTTGAGAGTCTTCATCGGTGTGTCGTTAGCCTGCTGGATTACGAAGCCTTTATAAACTGCCGCATCCTTGAGCGCTCCGCCGGTAACCTTTGTCACTACCAATCCGTAGCTGATGTTCAGATCTTTCTTCTCCTGTTCTGTCACCGGGCGGAATGTTCCACCGAGAACATCCAGGTCAGCGTCTTTCACAATGTTCGTGTTGCCCTGCTCGTTCTTGAGAGTGATGGTAGCGGTCTTTTTCTGCTTCTTGCGCAGATATGTCACGGTCACCTTGTCGCCAGGGCGCTTGTTTGTGAGATATTCCTGGAATTCGCTCATCTTGACCACCTTCTTGCCATCTACGGCTATGATCACGTCGCCTTCCTTGATTCCGGCCTCGGCTGCAGAGCCGTCCTCATCCACCTTGGCTACATATACTCCCTCCATGGTTCCGAGGTCTACCTCCTTGCCCTGTTCTTTCTGCGAGTCGAAATACTTGTTCACGTCGGTAGCTGAAACTCCGAGCACACCACGCTGCACAACTCCGTATTTCTTCAGGTCAGCCACTACTTTGTTCATGATAGTGGTAGGGATGGCAAATCCATAGCCGCTATAGCTTCCGGTCTGTGAGTAAAGCATGGCATTGATACCCACGAGCTCCCCACGTGTGTTTACCAATGCTCCGCCGGAGTTTCCAGAGTTGATGGCAGCGTCGGTCTGAATGAACGACTCTATGCCGTTGGCTCCGAGCGACCGCGCCTTGGCGCTTACGATTCCTGCTGTAACTGTGGAGTTAAAGTTGAAAGGATTTCCCACTGCAAGCACCCACTCTCCCACTTTCAGCTTGTCGCTGTCGCCGATAGGCATAGCTGGCAGGTTTGTGGCACTGATTTTTATGAGTGCGAGGTCTGTAGTCTTGTCCGTACCGATGATGCGGGCAGAATATTCTTTGTTGTCGTTGAGCGTCACGGTTAGTTCGTCAGCTCCATCCACCACGTGGTTGTTGGTCACGATATATCCGTCGGTAGATATGATGACTCCTGAACCGGAACCTTCTCTCTTTGGAGTCTGCACTTTTCTCTTCTGCGTGCCACCATTCCCAGGGTTTCCAAAGAAGCCAAATGGGTCGAAGAAGTCTCCGAAGGGATCAGACTGCACGTCAACGGTCTGCACTTTGCTATTCTGCAAGAAACGGATATGCACCACAGATGGCAGAGCCTTCTCTGCTGCGTAAGTCAGGTCAACTGGTTGACTTGGAACTGCATTGACGCCCGCAAAAGCTGCTGTTGGCGTCGCAATGGTCAATGTAAGTGACATTGCAACCATCGCAATTCGATTAGATAGTTTTTTCATTTCAAAATATCTTTATTGTTACACATTTCAGTTTGGTTTTCGGAGTGCAAATATAGACGCAACAAATGTAAAACTGCCATAATGTCTCATACTTTTCTTCTCTTTTAACAATCAATCTGTAAGCGTTAACGGCTCTTAGCGTGACATGTTCGTTTTTTTACTTTTGTTTAACCCATACGGTATAATGGCAGATTGAGGTAAGCGTGAATCTCTCATCATTGCTCAACGGAAGAACGTCTAAAGCTAAATGACAGGAATGAGGTTACGGAATAAAAGAAATCCATCCGCCCGATGCAGCCTACGGATACATAGCCTACATGAGCGGATGGACCGGAATGTTATTTGTTTATATTGTGCTTTTATGCCAATAAATTTCTGTGAGGAATTTTATTCTTGCTTATGAAACTTTGTTGAGTTTCTTGATGATAGAGAAGATGAAGAGTGCCGAAACGAGACAGATGCCTGCGAGAACTCCCCAGATAGTCACGAGGTTGAAGTTCATGCCCCACATGATGCCAGGCACCATAACGAGCTGGTTTCCGATAGCAGTAGCACCGAACCAGAGACCCATCATCAAACCTGCATATTTTGGAGGAGCAACCTTCGACACGAACGAGATACCGATTGGCGAAAGAAGGAGCTCTGCAAATGTCAGAATGAGATAAGTAGAGATGAGCACGTTTGCGCTTACTCGTGCGCCTTCCGTAGCTGCGTTGCCCTGTGTGAGCGGAAGTTCAAGACCCATTGAGCATACTGCCATCCACACGAATCCGAGAGCTGCAACGAGCATACCGAGACCGATTTTCTCTGGTGATGTTGGTTCTTTGCCCTTCTTGTTGAGCCATGAGAAGAGAGCCACGCTTACTGGTGTAAGAGCCACCACATAGCAAGGGTTGAACTGCTGGAAGATAGGAGCCTCAATGTCTACGTGGCTGTCGAGTGTGGTATACTTGTAGAAGAGGAAAGCTATGGCAGCGAGGATAACTCCGAATGCGATGCCCTTGCCCTTGCCGGTCTTGCTCTGTGCAAGAGCGAAGCTTCCGTAAACCACAAAGATACAAGCCACGAGGTTTGTCACGTCGAACGCCATAGACTGCAGACCTTCAGAAGTCTTCTGTGTGAAGTCACGTGCGAAGAGTGTCAGCGTGTTTCCGTTCTGATGGAACGCCATCCAGAAGAAGATAACGACTGCGAAGACGAGACACAGACAAACGATGCGCTCCTTTGTCTCAGCCTGAGAGAGTTCCTTGACTTCTGCCTTTGCTGCCGGATCATCCGACTTGGCCTTTGTCTCGTTTGCAAGAACGTGCTTGTATGTAGAGCTGAAAGCATAATAGATTGCTATACTGAGGATGAGCGAAGCACAAGCCACGGCGAAAGCGAAGTGGTAAGAATCAGCCTCAGAAACGCCCAGACTCATCTGCGCCCACTTCATGATCTTGATGGCAGCAGTAGGTGCAAACATAGCGCCGATGTTGATTGCCATATAGAAAAGTGAGAAACCGGAGTCGCGGTTGCTGGCAAACTGTGGCTCGTCGTAAAGACGACCTACCATTACCTGTAGGTTTCCTTTGAACAGACCTGTTCCCAATGCGATGAGGATGAGGGAGATTCCCATGGCAGCAATTGCCACGCTGTCTTTGCCGAGAGGTAGTGAGAGCACGAGATATCCGATGAACATGATGAAGATACCTGTGGTTACCATTTTTCCGAATCCGAACTTGTCGGCAGCTATACCTCCGATAATCGGGAGGAAGTAGACCATCATCAGGAATGTTGAGTAGATGGTACTTGCCACTCCGGTCTGGAATCCGAAGTTGGCCTGCAAATAGAGTAAGAACACGGCGAGCATAGTGTAGTATCCGAAACGCTCACCTGTGTTTGCCAAGGCTAATGCCCACAAACCTTTTGGTTGATTTTCAAACATAATTGTGTTTTTTTTATAGTTAATAGTTAATAATGTTTCTTGGTTAACCTTTCCGCCCGGCTGCTTCCCGTCGTCTGAGCTGTTTTACCGTTGTTTAGGCAGCCTTACCGCCACCTCGACAGCATTCTGCCGCTTCTGCAGTCTTGCGTCGCGACCGAACGGCTATCTGCTTCACTTCGTGAGGTCGAAGAGGTAAGTGAGCTTCACTACGATGTTTCCGAAGTTCGACTTTCCGAAGTAGTCTTTTTTCGAGTCTCCGTAGATGTTGCCGAGTCCGTAATAGTATCTTCCTTCCAGCTGAAGGTGTCCCGCCTTGGGGTGCGAGTATTCCATTCCGAGTCCGGCAGCTATTCCATAGTCGAATTTATTTTCCACGGGCATGGTCTCCTGCGCCACCGTCCTGTTTGCACGGTCTTGCAGATTAGGTGCCGAGAGGTCGTAGCTTGCTTCTGTCGACTCGCTGAGCCAGATCCCCACCTGTGGTCCTGCCTGGAAGAAGAACTGCATTCCTTTCTTTTCCTTTCCCCATGCCAGATGTGCGAACACGGGAATTTGTATATAGTTTATGGTGCGCGAGTATTCCTCTGCCGCTCCTGTCTGCGGGTTAATCACGGGAGAATCGTTGAGGTCAAGTATGTCTTCCTTCCACCCTATCTTGGCGTAGTTTACTTCTGCCTGCACCGAGCAGATGGTGTTGAAATATTTCTCACACACATAGCGGAATGCTAATCCTCCCATCATTCCGCCATACATTTTCTGATTTACCTTTGGCGTGAATCCAACGTTGCTCATCACGTATCCTCCTCCGGCTCCTATGCTGAACACGCTTCGATGCTCTCCCACCTGTGCCATTGTGCCTACGGGGATCAGCAGCGTCATAAAAAGTGCCACGGCGAGAATTCTTGTCATTCTGTTCATCTGTCTTTTTGTCCTTTTGCCGTCGCCACGGCTTGTGGCGGCGTGTCAATAATTGATTATGGATATTGAGTGGTTCGTGTTGTAGTGAACGAAGCTCAGCGCCACGTTCTGCATTCCTGCTGCCTGGCTTCCCGCCTTTTTGAAGTGCAGCTGCGTCTGCAGCACATTGCTGTCGGCCTCTGTCCCGAGAAACTGTCTGCCCTTCTTGCTTATTCCTCTGATGAAGAAGAGAGCGTGGTCGTGTCCTGTTATAGCGAACCGTGGCTGGTAATCCATCAGGCTCTGGTCGAATTTCAGTCTGTATTCCCTCTCGAATGCCTGTGTGGATGATGAGAGTGGGTTATAATAGAAATGTGTGGGTATGTATGTGTCATACTTGCAGAACTTGTCGAGATTGTATTTTGCATACATAAGCCAGTCTGTATATCCGAAGAGTGAGATTTTCACTCCAGGCTGGTCCATCTTCAGCTGGTCGAGCTTTGCTATCACTGTGTTCAGCTCGGGCGAGCGTCCTGTGTTGAGCACAACCACGTTTGGTTTCTGCCTGCTGAATGCCTTGCTGAAATATTCCCCGCTGTTTGAGAGGTTTGTGATGCTGCATGTCATTCCCTTTTCTGCGAGCGCCATTCTCAGCGCCATGGTGAATACTCCCTTGTCGCTCTTGGCGTCGTTGCAGTCCACCACCACCACGTGTGACCCTTGAAAGCGCTCGATGAAATACTTCACCGTCTGCTGTGCGAAGAACTGCGGCGACTGGTATACCTGGAACACGTTCGGGTTTTTCTCCACCTCGTTTCCTGTTATGGAGAATGGTATCACCATCTTTATGCCGTGCTGCTTGGCGAAAGCCGCCAGCGGCGCAACCTGTGCGGAGTATAGCGGACCGAAAATCACGTCACACCTGTCGGCACCCTCCTTGGCGAGTGTCTGGCTGATGTTGGCGTCGATGGGCACGTTCCATGCCATGACTTCCACGTTCTGCCCGGCCTTCTTCAGCTCGTCGCATCCCATGAGGAATCCTCTGTAGTATTCTATCATGCGCCTTCCATCGCCGTCCACGTTGTGAAGCGGCAGCATAATGCCCACCCTCACTGTCTTGTCGTCTTTTGCCTTCTGCGAAGCGGCAGGTTTCTGCGTGGCTTCAGGCTTCTGCCCGTCGGGATATGGTATGAAGATATAGTCGCCTTTCTTCAGTTCGTAGCCCACCGCATTCATGTCGGGGTTGGCTTTTATGAGCTGGTCCACGGTGATTTCATACCTACGCGCGATCCCGAAGAGGGTTTCCCCTTTCTTAACTTTATGCATCTCGCGGTAGTTCTGCTGCTGCGCCTCTGCCACGACGGCAAAGAGCAACATAACCAGCAACATGGAAAATCTGAACAAACTTTTCATTTTATTTTCAAATCATTTATTTGGGCACAAAGATAAGTTGAAAAATCCAAACTCACAAATAATATCTTTTCTATTATTTTGCAGGACAAAGAAAAAAGCCGTATTTTTGCAAAAATAGTTATTAGCATGACAACGACAAGACAAATATTAGCATTCTTATCACTGTTCCTGTTCGCCGGCAACGCCTTCGCCGACGACGAGACCCCGACCATCAACCCCACAGCCACCTACACGAGCGTGGACGGCGAAGTGACCGAAAGCGCCGAGATGTCGGGCCAGGCCCCGCTCAAGGGCTATTTCCAAGCCAACGCCAGCAACGTGGGCGACTACACCGCCACCTACGAGTGGCGCTTCACCCGCGAGGGCTCTGCAGAACCTTATCTCACAAGGTATGAGGAGAACACGGAATACACTTTCACCAAGGCTGGCAGCCACAGCATAGTGCTCTACGCCACCTTCACCAAGGGCAACGACGTGATACAATACGGACAAGAATACTGGAGCGAGCAGCAGCCGCTGCGCGTCACCATCAGCGAAAGCAAGCTGGAAATGCCCAACGCCTTCTCACCCAACGGCGACGGCATAAACGACATCTACAAGGCGAAAGACGGCTACCAGTCGCTCACCGAATTCCACGCCTACATCTTCAACCGCTGGGGGCAGAAGCTCTATGAATGGACCAACCCCGCCGACGGATGGGACGGCAAATACAAAGGCAAGGACGTGGCACAGGGCGTGTACTATGTGCTCGTGAAAGCTAAGGGCGCCGACGGCAAGACCTATAATATAAAGAGAGACGTGAACCTGCTCAGAGGCTACACCGAAGGCACCAACACGGGAGGAGGAACCGCCAGATGAAAAGAGAAGACGACAAGATATGCGTCTGGGGAGCCAGGGTGCACAATCTGAAAAACATCGACGTGGAAATCCCAAGCCATAGCCTCACCGTGATAACAGGAATGAGCGGCTCAGGAAAATCATCACTCGCCTTCGACACAATCTTCGCCGAAGGGCAGAGGCGCTACGTGGAAACATTCTCTGCCTATGCCCGTAACTTTCTGGGCGGACTGGAGCGCCCAGACGTGGACAAGATAACGGGTCTGAGCCCCGTAATAAGCATAGAGCAGAAGACCACCAACAAGAACCCACGGTCAACTGTGGGCACCACCACCGAAATCTATGATTTTCTGCGACTGCTCTACGCCCGAGCCGGCACAGCCTACAGCTACGTGACAGGCGAAAAAATGGTCAGATACACCGAGGAAGAGGTTATCAGAATGATACTCACCGCCTATGAGGGCAAGCGAATCTTTATCCTCGCCCCGCTGGTGAGAAACAGGAAGGGACACTACCGCGAACTCTTCGAGAGTATGCTCAAGAAGGGGTACCTCTACGTGCACGTGGACGGACAGGTCATGGAGATAAAGAGCGGAATGAAGCTCGACAGATACAAAAACCACAACATTGAAGTGGTTGTGGACAAGCTACAGGCAAGGGAAAAAGACCAGGAACGGCTGCGCAAGAGCGTACAGACAGCAATGAGGCAGGGCGACGGACTGCTCATGATAATGGACAAGGACACGGGCGAGGCGAAATACTACAGCAAGAGGCTCATGTGCCCCACATCAGGAATAGCCTACAACGACCCGGCACCTAATAAATTCTCGTTCAACTCCCCCGAAGGAGCATGCCCCCGATGCAAGGGACTGGGCACGGTGAACGAGATTGACCTCGCGAAGATAATCCCAGACACCTCGCTCTCGATACACGAGGGAGCCATACTGCCACTCGGAAAATACAAGAACCAGATGATATTCTGGCAGATAGACGCCATACTCGACGACTACGGGTTCTCGCTCAAGACACCAGTGGCGGAACTGCCCGACGACGCTCTCAACGACATACTCTACGGCAAGCTCGAGAAGATAAGGATAAAGAAAGAGGTGGTACACACAACGAGCGACTATTTTGTCAGCTTCGACGGAGTGGTGAAATACCTTCAGGCAGCCATCCAGGGCGACGACAGCAAGGAAGCGCAGAAATGGGCAGAACAGTTCATGAGCGTAAAGACCTGTCCCGAATGCCACGGCGGACGGCTCAATAAGGAATCGCTCTCCTACCGTATTTACGACAAGAACATCTCGCAGGTGGCAGAACTCGACATCAGGCAGCTCTACCAGTGGCTCGATGAAGCCGAAGCCCACCTCGACCACAAAAACAGGCAGATAGCTGCAGAAATACTAAAGGAGATAAGGACCAGAATACGATTCATACTCGATGTTGGACTGGAATACCTCGCCCTCAACCGCCAGTCGGTGTCGCTCTCTGGAGGCGAAAGCCAACGCATAAGGCTAGCCACACAGATTGGCTCACAGCTCGTCAACGTGCTCTACATCCTCGACGAGCCGAGCATCGGACTCCATCAGCGCGACAACGAAAAGCTCATCACCTCGCTGAAAAACTTGCGAGACATCGGCAACACGGTGATAGTGGTAGAACACGACAAGGACATGATGCTCAACGCCGACTATATCGTGGACATTGGACCGGGAGCCGGACGCAAGGGTGGCAAGCTCGTATTCCAAGGCACACCACAGGAGATGCTCCGCCAGCACACCGTGACGAGCGACTACCTCAACGGCACCAAGAGCATCCCCGTGCCCCAAGAGCGCCGACCGGGCAACGGATCCCATATCATCATACACGGCGCGAAGGGCAACAACCTGAAGAACGTGGAAGTTGACTTCCCATTGGGCAAGCTGATCGTAGTAACGGGAGTGAGCGGCAGCGGAAAATCCACACTCATAAACGAGACTCTCCAGCCCATTCTCAGCCAACACTTCTACCGCTCGCTCAAAGAACCTATGCCCTACGACAGCATAGAGGGAATGGAACACCTCGACAAAGTGGTCAACGTGGACCAGTCGCCTATAGGACGCACGCCACGCTCAAACCCCGCCACATACACGGGAGTGTTCAGCGACATCAGGGCGATGTTCGTAAACCTACCCGAAGCCAAAATCAGAGGCTACAAGCCCGGACGCTTCTCCTTCAACGTAAAGGGCGGACGCTGCGAAGCCTGCGGTGGCAACGGATACAAGACAATAGAGATGAATTTCCTGCCCGATGTGATGGTGCCCTGTGAGGTGTGCCATGGCAAACGCTACAACCGCGAGACGCTCGAAGTGAGATACAAGGGGAAGAGCATCGCCGACGTGCTCGACATGACCGTAAACCAGGCAGTGGAATTCTTCGAAAACGTGCCCGACATACTGCGCAAGATAAAGACCATACAAGACGTGGGACTAGGATACATCAAGCTCGGACAGCCCTCCACCACACTCAGCGGCGGAGAATGCCAGCGCATGAAGCTCGCCACCGAACTGAGCAAACGCGACACGGGCAAAACGATGTATATCCTCGACGAGCCCACCACGGGACTCCACTTCGAAGACATCCGCATACTGATGAACGTGCTGGAGCGGCTCGTAGACAAAGGTAACACCGTGATTATCATCGAGCACAACCTCGACGTTATAAAGCTCGCCGACCACATCATAGACATGGGACCCGAGGGCGGCAGCGGCGGCGGCAACGTGATGACGACCGGCACTCCTGAAGAGGTGGCTCGCTCAGGCAAGGGCTACACATGGCGATTTATAAAGCAGGAGCTTGAAGCAAGCCACAATCCATAATCTCGGTTGGGTTCTTTCCGTTTATTAGACACTACAGGAAATGCATCCTCGCGAAAAGATATTATCATAATTACCAACAAAGAAACTCCCCCGAATGGAAGAGAGAAAGGCCGAATCAAAAAGTTTTGAATTGCCAATCACTCGCCATTCGGGGGAGTTGTCGTTTCCTTCCTTTCCGGAAGGAATGCATGTTTTTTGAGTTTTTATTTCATCAAGAACTTCTTTCCTCCAGACACATACACTTGTCCCGGCAGCATCCTCAGGACACGCTGGCCGGCAAGGTTGTATATTGCAGAAGCGACGGCAGAAGAGTTGGAGGCCACCTCGCTGATGCCGTCAGCAGCGCCCTTGTCGATGACAAGAGAGAATGGCTTCACGCCACCGTCGGTGATACTACCGTGAAGCAGTATACAGTTTCTGAAAGCCTCAACGCTGGCATCTGATGCAGCGCTGAACAGGAGCTGCGCCTTATCGGCGTCGGTCAGCTGAGAGAGCATATAGGCATAGAACTCCTCACCAGCCATAGAAGAGGCACTGGTGCTGCTGAATGTACCTTTCAAGGGCAGATAGTCGACAGGAGTGGCAGAGAGGTCTGTCAGAACCACGTTCTCGCCAACGAACGAGATGACGGTCTGAACTGCAGCATCGCCATCGACGCCTGACAACGAAACGAAGAACGGCATTCCAGCAGGGATTGTCTTCGCTACGGAGCCTTTGTATTCTTCGTTTGAAGCAGACTGTAGGATAATCTGCGAGCGCGCCTCATCGATTACGTTCTTCGACGGGTCTAAGAAAGCAATGTCAAACTGGTCACCCTCAAACTGGTCTTGCAGCGAACTGGCAGTAATATCGAATGGCAGTGCGTATGGCTCATAGAGACCATTGCGCGACTGCTGGCGCTCATATTCCACTCGGGCAGCCGCAATTTGCTGAAGTCCCGATGCTGAAGGGAAGAAATAATCCTCTCCATCGGTAAGACGCACTAGGTTTGCCTTTCCGTCGGCAGTAATCACATTGGCAGACAGCGAGGCAACGGAGTCGCTGCCGAGAGTTTCGCTGTCAGCATCGAGCACGATGAAATCGTTGGCGTCGGCTTCGAAATCAAACTCAGAGAGATTGTCGGCATAGTATCTGCCATCCTGAGCATAGAGGACACCACCCTGGGCATCGGCCACATTGGCGAAATATCTAGCCGTTGAAATGGCGTTGTCTGCCGTGAGGAACGAAGGCATCTCGTCGGCACCTATCTTCATTCCGAACACAGACGGAGCTCCGTCTTCGCTATCGAGGAGTTTCCACAGAGCAAAGCAGGCTGACTTGCCCTCGATGGTTCTGGAGTCGGCCTCGAGCATGCCGAGAGTACCGCCAGAGAGTTTGTAGAGATACATGGTGGCTCTTTCGCCTGTGGTGGGGTCTATCTCCTCGCCACGCACACGGGTGAAGCAGTTTATCACCTTCTCGGTGTTCATGTATGCATAGTTCATGAGCTGTAAGGCAGGGGTGTCAGAGGGTGTGCCGTAGCAGCACTCCACGGAGAGTCCGTTGCCATCCTCGTCAGTCGACTGCACATCAGCGTCGAGCAGACTCACGTTGTCGAGGGCGAGGTTTCTGACGGAGCCCGTGAGCGAGCTACCAGCGAAAAGAGCCGGCTCCTCAGCTGCGCCGTAACCCTTGATGGTGTGACGCTTGCCGTCGAAAGAGCCCGAGAAGTTCGTTATCTGCACGTTTGGATTCTCAGCGCTGAACTCAAGGTCAGCGGCAAGTTCAGCATCCACCTTGAAGCCCTGATTTGCAATCGAGGCAAAGTCGTTATACTCGTCAACGGTGGTGATGACGCTGTTTGCCTGATATGCGTTGAGAGTGAGCACATAGGTAAGGCTCATTCCCGATGTGGCTTCCGCAACGCTCACGGTAGCCTGTGCGTCTTTTGCTGCTGCCTGTGGAGCATAGGTGAGCGTTACCACGAGCGTGTTTTCGGCGTCGGCATCGGGAGCCACACTGGCAGCCACGTCATCGGCAGAGGAAGTCACTGTGATGTCGTCGGCAGAGAGAGTAGGCAGATAGGTAACATTGAACGTGTCTGTGGTCTGCTGACCCACAACGGTGGTCATGCTGCCCTCTCGTCTGGAGATCATGATCGGAGCGTCAATGTTTGCCACAAGCTTGTATTCTTTAGTGTAACCCTCATTGCCGGAGTCGGCAACGGTAAAGAGCGAAGTAAGCTCACCCACCTGCATCGGCTCCAGCGCCGAGTCATAACAGAAGTCCACTATGGCAGAGCCTTCCTTGCCGGCAACGCCGGATATGGTGAACGATGTGGAACCCTCAGGACCGAAGGTGATGTGGTGGTCGGCGGTGGTGACCACGATATCGCCTGCGGGGTTTGAATAAGCCACGCTGAACGTTCCTTTTGCCTTTGAGCCATACTCCATGGAGAGCACGGCTGCATCTGTCTGCGAGGCTATAGGCTCCGTGACGTTGATATTTCGCCAATATCCCATGCGTGAGCCAACGTCGCCGAAGGTATATTTGGCGTCGTAATAGAGCTTGATGTAGCGGGTGTCTTTGCTAAGGTTTGCCGATAGGTTGGTCCACGAAGTGGAGGCGGCACCATTATAGATGTCGGTGAACTCCTTGCCGTCCGTGCTTTCCTGGATGAGCATCACGTTACTCTTGCCGTATCTCGTTCTGGAATAGTCGAGATGGAGCATTCCCGGAGTGTCCTTGAAGGTGAACACGGCAACTCCTCCGTCCTGAAAGTTATCGGTCTTCACGGCACTTTCCGTGTGATCCCATCCCACGCGTGTCTTCTCCACGAAAATAGAGTCAGCGTTGAAGACGTCCTTGTCCACGCTGAGCGGCAACGCCACCTGTGCCGTAGCTCCCAAACTTAAGATCGAGAGCGTTGCACACAAAAAATACAGTCTTTTCATCTTTTATAGCTAAAACTTAAATATTAAAAATCACCTGTCTGATCTCTTATGTCGTTATGGAAATAAATATCTCTTTCTGGCGAAAATGCCATGAAACAAAAAAAGACTGCCATATAGCAGTCTTCTTTGCGGTGCGTACGGGACTCGAACCCGTGACCTCCTGCGTGACAGGCAGGCATTCTAACCAGCTGAACTAACGCACCAGAACTCTATCGTTTCATTTGCGGTTGCAAAGGTACGAATAATTTTGAAAACTCCAAAACTTTTCGCAACTTTTTTTATAAAAAATATTGCATAAGCACCGCTTCACGGTATTTTTTGCCGTCGAAAAGCCAGTCTTTGAGGGTTATGGAGCTTATAAAGCCGCAATTTTCAAAAGTCCTCAGGGCGGTGGAATTCTGACAATCCACATAAGCATAAAGCTGATGGATAAGGAGAATGTCACGGGCATAGGCCTTGATTCTCTCTATCGCCGCCTGGGCATAATGACGCCCTCGGAAGGGACACTGGATCACGATGCCGAGTTCGGCACGGCGATGGCGGGGATCGAAATCGGTGAGGTCTACAACGCCCACTATATCGCCTGCGTCATTGCTGATTATCATCCTCACCTGCTTGTCGGCATAGATATCACCACTTGAACCGGCTATATACTCATGAAGCATGTATTTGGAATAGGGCACGTTGGTGACACCCACGTTCCATAGGCTCGTGTCATTTTCTATCTTGTAGAGCACGTCGAGATCTTCGGGCTCTATGGCGCGGAATCTCACGGCTGGCAGTTCTTCTCTTGTCATCTCTGCTGTCATGTTGGGGTCTGAAATTGTATTCTCAACTATTTGTAGGGCAGGAATCGTCCACCTTATTTATATAGGCACTTATGTATCGCATGCATCATACTTGCCGACAAGGCAGACTAACAGGCACTATCGCCACCCCTGCCGTCATCTCAGCACTTCCTGGTCGGTGATGAGGATGTGGTTCCGGGGGTTGAAGGTTCCTATCAGCACGTTCTTGCGAGGATTACCCTCAAAGGCTCGCAGTATGTCGCCATAGCTGAAGAGGGAGATGTCGTAGACCACATAGGTAACGGTATCGGAAGAAAGCCTGTCGAGATAAGCCTCATGCCCCTTCTCCCTATCGACAACGGAGCATTCCACAAATCGGGCGGTAAGTCCACGGTTGTCGGCAAGCCGACGGCAGGACGAGAGGTTCTTCCCGGAGCACAGGAACAGGTATTCTGGCTCTTTCTTCCTTTTCACCGAGAAGAAGCCCATAGAATGGGCTGACTTGCCTAGAAGCATCTGAACGAGGGCTATGGTGGCCTTGACATAGATGGCGAGACGGATAGGCAGACTTATCCAGAAGCTGAGATGGCGGTAGTGTTTGCGGAAGAAAATGAGCATGGCCTCATAGAAGACGTGGACGTAACGGAAGGAGGACTTATGGGTGCTCTCGCCCTTGTAGTGGAGTATGGAGACGGGCAGATACCAGTTTTCGAAACCGCCCTTGAGCAGACGGTAAGAGAGGTCAATGTCTTCGCCATACATGAAGAAGTCTTCGTCTAGCATTCCTATCTTATCTATCGCCGTGTGGCGCAGCAGGCAGTAGGCTCCGCTTATCACCTCTATCTGGACAGGCTCGTCCCAGCTGAGATAGCTCATGTAATATTTGCCGAAGCGGCGACTCTGGGGATAGCGCCCGCAGAGTCCGCACATCTTATAGAAGGCGGTGAGCGGCGAAGGAAGCCCTCTCCTACTCTCCATCGCTTTATCGCCGTCACACTTCAACATCTTTACACCAAGTCCACCGGCTGCCGGGTGGCCGTCCATGAAATCCAGACATTCACGGATGGTCTCTTCGCCGACGAAGGTGTCGGGATTAAGCAGCAGCACGTACTCGCCCTGGGCTTTCCTGATGGCGAAATTGTTAGCACGGGCAAAACCGAGGTTGTGAGTGCTCGCCACGAAGGTAACTTCACGAAAACGGCGGCGGAGATATTCCACGGATCCATCGCGCGAATGATTGTCTACGACAAACACCTCAGAGGGGATGTCGGCAAGGGCCTTGCGAAGGCTCAAGAGACATTGCTCGAGGTAGTATCTAACGTTATAGTTTACTATTATTACTGAGATTTTCATTCTCCAATATTGGTTTCATTGATACAACGGCCTATGCTGGGATAAACAAACGTGAAGCACAGACCGCCGATTATAGCCATGTAGCCATAGGCCACGGACATCGACATATAATAAAGAATGGTATTGGCAACGAGAGGAACGCCTATCATCGCCAGACGACAGGAACCGAAAAGGACAAGTCCACGGACTCTGTCAGCCTTCAGACGACGGCGGACCGCAGAGAGGCCGAACATCTTCAGAGCTAAGGGGATGAAGCATATCGTGAGGACCTCCATTAGCATGAGCACCTGGTATTTCACGAACACGTCTTGGGCACAGGCTCCCACTTCAAGAAAGTCTGACTCGAAACCCACCACCACGGCTACCGCCAGCAAAAGGTAGGCAATGAGTTGTCCAAGCAAGAGTTTCCTTGCGGGATGTAATGTATTTTCTTCCATTGTCATGTTTTTTTTAGTTAACGAAGAACTATTGTTGAGTTTTTTCAGCTGATGAGAAACCTTATACGGAGTCATTACCTAGTCTCTGACATCAGCCCCATCTATCCCCCCAGTTTGGGAGGAACCGGATACTCTGGGCATTAACATCTGAATATCAGCGGCACATCCACCACAAGCAGCAGAATACAACCTTTCTCCTACGGGGACGGGGGGGGGCAGAACCGGTCAAGCAGAGATCAGGTATTGAACGGCGTGCGGTTGACGATCGACCTGCCCAGAGTGACCTCATCAGTATATTCCAACTCGTTGCCGACAGAAATGCCACGGGCTATGACACTGACCTTCACACCGAGAGGGGCAAGTTTGCGGGAGATGTAGAAATTGGTGGTATCACCTTCCATCGTGGAACTGAGCGCAAGAATCACCTCCTCTATCTCGTCGTGGGCCTGCACACGTTCAACCAGAGAGTCTATCTCTATGTCGTTGGGGCCGATGCCGTCCATCGGAGAAATCACGCCACCGAGGACATGATACAGGCCGTTGTACTGCTGCGTGTTTTCTATAGCGAGCACATCCTGTATGTTTTCCACCACACAGACCAAAGCCTCATCGCGGTGGGGATTGGCACATATCGGGCAGACGTCGGTATCGCTGATGTTGTGGCACACGGAACAATGTTTCACGTTGTGGCGCAAATCCGAAAGCGCAGCGGCGAAAGAGTCAGTCTGACCAGGCTCCTCACGCAGCAGATGCAACACCAGACGGAGCGCCGTCTTGCGACCCACCCCTGGCAACTTGGAAAATTCCGATACTGCCTTTTCAAGCAATCTCGAGGGATATTGCTGGTTTATCATAATTGCATTTATAATTCTTCCAGCCTACAAAGGTAGTGTAAAAGGAATGAAACACAAAGAAAAATCGGCTATTTCACATTTTGTTTCTGCTCCTGCCATTTTATAAAGGGCGGATTTTGAATATTTTCATTGTCACAAGCGGCTTTTTTATTAACTTTGCAGTATCTCCATCGCAGATACGCACCTAACAGGCTGCATCGACGGCAATGGCGAAATCAAAAGTTTTCACAAAACTACAAACATGGGAAGAAACAAATACTCGGAAAAAGAAATCAAGGAAATAGGCAAGCTACTGCACCTGAAGAATTCTGCCAACAGGGCGAAGCAGAAAGAGATAAGACACACTCTGCGCACGGAATTCGAATTCAACATCTCTGACTTCAACGAGCCTGGCAAGGCGTTCGGCGACAACGAACTAAATGAGGCTATAAAAAGAGGTGCGATCCGAATACTGGACGAAGCCACGATTGAGGCGATGAAAGAGAAAAGGGCGCGCGACAAGGCGAAGGACGAAAAGGAAAAGCAGCAGCAGGCTATCGAAGCCGGAGAACAAACAGACTGGCAGCAGGCGATGAAGGAATGGGCGGAATGGAAGAAAGGAAAAGACGGCGAGAAATAATGAAAAGCGCTGGAAAGAATTCCTGAAAGACCTACATAAGTAAAGCTCCAAATTGGTCATTTGTGACATTAGGAATCGAGCGTACCAATAAAAAAGACATGCATTCTGAAACGCATGTCTTTTATTATTATAGTTATTGGCGGATTGTCTTTTTCATCAAATTGTCCCGCTTAAACTGACTTTTCAGATTGCCCGACTAAAACAGACTTTCAGATTGTTTCGATTATAGATCAAACGTTACTTCTTGTCGTCAGCCTTCTCTGCTGCAGGTTTGGCAGTCTTGCGGGTGGAAGTTGCTGTCTTGCGCGTTGTGGTCTTAGCTGCAGCAGCCTTCTTTTTCTCAGTCAACTTGTCAAGCTTGGCATTCAACTTGTCAACATCCTCCTGAGCCTTTGTCAGACGGGTCTTCAAACGCACTATCTCATTGTCTTTAACCTGAATCTCATCGCCCTGGTTCTTGATGGTGGTGAGGAGAGAGTCGAGCTGGTCGTTGTCGATTTCTTCCGGGTAGAGGGAGTTCACCCTGTTTATGAAGTCGCCAAGAATGTTCATGTAATTTGTGAAGGCATCAAACGGCGAATTGTAGATGCCGCGGTCTAGACCTACATTCGACGGCTTGGTGGTCATAAATCTGAAGTTGTTGCTTGCCTGCAGATAGTCCCAGTCCTGATTGATGCGAGGGTCGTTGGCTATTCTCACACGGTCGGCAATACTGTAGAGCTTATCGAACGCCTCGCGTTGCATAGGATTGCCGAGCCAGCAGCTCACATCCCTCTCCTCATCGACCCATGACAGGGTGTCGGGCACGAATAGGTCGCCTACACTGTTCATCCTGCCACACACCTCAGAGGGTGTGGAGAAAGTGATTCCCTTCTGACGGGCACATCTCGGCAAAGCCTTGATGAACTCAAGGATGTTTGAAGACAAAGGCTGCGAAATGCCAAGAGCCAAAAGCTCCATGAAGATATTTATAACCTGCTCGTCTTCTGGCAGTGTGGCAATCCTGTTGACATAATTGTCGGCAAACAACGGATAGCCTTCCCAGTCACTGTCGTTGAAGCGCAGACTGATATCGTCGCTGAGATCTATATCGCGGAGAAGCAACTTCAGACCAGGAGCCTGACAACAGTTGTAGACATAATGCGGAGACTTCCAACCGAGAACGTGCTTGGCGCCTTCTGTCAGCATTCCCTTGAAGCCCATAGAAGCTGCCACATTGCCTATCTCGTCGCTATAGATGAGCGAGGAGTTGCGCAATACGGTAGGACGCTTGCCGAAATATTCTTCCATCTTCGACATCTGCCTCCTGACATCGGCGATGAAACACTCGTCGTTGGCAAGAGAGGAAAGTCCGTGAGAATATGGCTCGGCCAGGAATTCCACGCAGCCAGTGTCGTTGAGTTCCTGAAGCTTGGCTATCACCTGTGGGGCATGCAACTCAAGCTGCTCGAGACCAACTCCGGAAAGCGAAAAGGCAACCTTGAAATAGTCGCCGTTTTCTTTTATCATGTCAAGGAACGCATTGAGCGCAGGCATATAAGAACGCTCGGCTATTTCGCCTATGCTTCTGTCGTTCTCATAGTCGTCATAATAGTAATGGTCTGTTCCAATGTCAAAGAAACGGTATCTCTTCAAATGGACTATCTGGTGTATTTCAAAATATAAGCAAATTGTTTTCATCTTATATAGATTTTTTGTTAATTATCATATTGACTAACGCGAAAGCAGCTGGTCGTAGAGTTTTCTTATCCTCAAGCCCACCTTCTCCCATGTAATCTGGTCGACTTCCTTCTTGCCCTCCTCCTGGAGATAATGGAAAAGGCTGTCATTGTGGCAGATGGAGTAGATGGCGTCAGCAAGGGCGTGAACGTCCCAATAGTCCACCTTAATGCAGTTTGTGAGAATCTCGCCGCAACCACTCTGCTTGGAGATTATCGTAGGCGTGCCACATTGCATAGCCTCCAAAGGCGAGATTCCGAACGGCTCGCTGACAGACGGCATGACATAAACGTCGGAATCCTTCAAACATTCGTAGACTTCCTTGCCTCTCATGAAGCCTGGGAAGTGGAAACGGTCGGCAATGCCTCTCTTGGCAGCAAGATAAATCATCTGGTCCATCATGTCACCGCTACCTGCCATGCAGAAACGCACATTACGGGTGCGATGCAGCACCATATTGGCGGCCTCGACAAAATACTCCGGCCCCTTCTGCATTGTGAGCCTACCGAGGAAGGTCACAATCTTCTCCTTGCCGGTGTGGTCGGGGCGAGGAATGTCCTGTAGCTCCTGACGCAATGGATAAACGGCATTGTGCATGGCAAAGCACTTGCGTGGGTCCTGATGGTATTGGTTTATCACTGTCTGGCGTGTCAGCTCAGACACACACATGATGCAGTCGGCATTATCCATTCCGTCTTTCTCAATAGAATACACCGTAGGGTTCACATTTCCTCGGCTCCTGTCAAAATCCGTGGCATGCACGTGGATGCAGAGCGGTTTGCCACTAACCCGCTTGGCATGGATGCCGGCTGGGTAAGTAAGCCAGTCGTGGGCGTGGATAATGTCGAAATCCTCGGTGCGAGCCACCACTCCAGCTATTATGGAATAGTTGTTTATCTCATCGTGGAGATTTGACGGGTAACCGCCGGCGAAATCCATGCATCCAAGCTCGTTGACATACATATAATTGAAATCCGCATAGAGATGATCGCGCAGACGATAATAATAATCGGGGTCCATCACATTGCCGATTCTACTCTTCACATAGTCGTAGCCTACGTTGCGCCAGGCTATAGGCACACAATTCATCGCCACGATACGCGCTGCTGTATGGTCCTCATCACCAAATGGCTTTGGCAAGCACAATGTTATGTCAATGTCGCCCTGGGCATGAAGACCCTGAGTGATTCCGAAATTTGCAGTTGCAAGACCACCGTATACATGAGGAGGATACTCCCAGCCAAACATTAAAACTTTCATACTGTCTTCCTCCTTATATTATATCTGTGTATTTTTCCAATATACTCAAAGTGCGCAATATCTCTCCTACATTCATCGCAAAGGATATGGCTCCGCGAGCCTTGAAAGGAGGGTTGCCGTCGAACATCTCGGGCAGGGTGCCGAGGCAGTTTGTCTGCATCTCGTCCTCATATCCCACCAGCTGACGCTCGATGAAGCTGAGCCTCGTGCGACGATATATCTTGAGACATGCTTCCATATAGAAACCGCCAAGCCATGGCCATGCCGTGCCCTGATGGTAAGACAGGTCACGCTGCATCTGCGGACCGGCACATATAGGATTATAGCCGCCGCTCTTTGGCGAGAGGGTTCGCATGCCCTTTGGCGTGAGCAATTCCCTGGTACAGACATCAAGGATGCTTTTACGCTGGTCTGCCGTGAGAGGCGAATAGTCGAGAGCTATGGCAAACAGCATATTAGGTCTGACGCTCCAATCCATCATATTGCCGTCGACATAGTCGAAAAGATAGCCATAGTCATTGAGGAATGTTTTTACGAACGACTCTTTGCATCGTGCCGACAATTCCTCAAGCGTCTCCGTAAACTGAGCGTCTCCTTCTATCTTGTTGAGTCTTGCGGCAAAGCCCAAAGCATTATACCACAAAGAGTTGATTTCCACTATATATCCGTTGCGAGGTACGACAAGTCTGCCGTTCACAGTGGAGTTCATCCATGTCATGACCTTACCCTTTCCGTCAACATATACAAGACCGTTATCTTCTACACGCATATATGGATGTTTGCCTTCCAAGAGGAAATGGAGAATGTCAAAAATGAATTTGCCATATTTCTTAAGGCATTTCTCATCACCTACCACTTTGGCATACTGCTGAATAGACCATATTGCCCATAATGGCACATCGGGCTGGTCTATCTCACTGAGACTAACGGTAACGGGCTTCTCACGCATGAATTCCTTATAGCCCTTCCCTGCCGTAGCCATCACCTTTTCAAAGTAGCCCACTTCGTCTATTGCCAATGTAAGACCAGGGAGGGAGATGAACGTGTCTCTAGCCCTGCTCTTGAACCAAGGATAACCGGAGAGCAGATAGCACTCAGAACCATTCTTGGTGTTATGGAACTGGTGAGCGGCATTTACAAGACAATGGTAGAAATTGTCTCTCGGATTTCTTTCGTCAACTTCCTTCTGGAAGAGTTTCAGCAATCCTCCAGTCTTGATCTCTGACGTTGAGGCTGAAAAGACAATACTCTCGCCCTTCTTGATTTCTGTCTCAAAATATCCAGGCACATAAAGATCCTCATAAGAATCGTAACCCCTCTCCTGTTCCTTTGGATATTCTATTCCTCTATACCAGTCAGGATGGAAGACAAACTCGTTGCCCTTACTGAACTGCATATACAGATAAGGATAACCTTTATACATCTGGGTCTTGATTCCGTTGTCTACAAGCTGGTAATCCCTATTTGCCGCTGAATTCTCATGAGTAAACTCCCTGACGCTTCTGAATGCCATAAACGGGCGGAAGCGAAGCGTTGTGGAACTATGGGCGTCAAGCAAAGTATATCTCAGAAGAATCCTGTCCTCATAATGCTGGAACACGACTTCTTTCTTCAGAACGACTCCCCCGACACGATAAATGGTAGTCGGCACACTGTCACAATTAAATTCACTGATGTACTTGTGGCCATTGGGGCTGAAGTTGTTTCCGCGATACTTATGAAGGCCAAGATTGAACTCGGCACCATGTTGAACTACTGTAACGTCCAACGAGGAGAGCAATACATGATTTTCTTCATCCAATTCAGGAACGGGCACTACCAACAACCCATGATACTTGCGAGTATTACAGTCAACAATCGTCGAACAAGAATACGCGCCAGACCGGTTGGTGCGGAGCAGCTCTCTGGAAAGAGACTCTTCCAAATTGGTCATCAGACTTCTTTCAAATCGAAGATAGCTCATAATATTCTATTAAGGTGTTAATACATTTATTATGTTATACCAAACTTGAAGCATAGAAACCATACAATCGTTTGGCACTTCAAAAATAATCATAATTATTAATTCCACAAAATAATGTGTTCATTTTTTCGGAATAAATCTGGAATAGATGTTATATAACATAAAAATTGAGTGTAAAGTTTAAACATTTAAGAAAAAAGCAGTATTTTTGCAAATTGAAAAAAGTCTAAGGATAAAACAACTCAAACAGCACAATAGGTTTTGGTAAATGGTAAAAGTCAAAGAAATTAGCACGGAAAAGATTGAAGACATCATTTTTAGCCTGTGGGAACCACTGACAGACAACGAGAAAAAGATAATTTCAGAGAATATAACGGTTGAGGAGTACAACAAGAACGACTATATATACAAAGAACTGGAAATACCTGAAAGCATCAAATGGCTCATCACAGGAAAGGTAAAGATATGCAAAAGCGGCGCAATGGGACGCGACCAGATTTTGCGTACAATACGCCAGTCAGAGATATTCAGCTTCAGAGCATATTTTGCAGAAGACGACTATCTCACGTCGGCAATTGCATTTGAACATTCGATTGTTGCTTCGATGCCTATGAAGCTGGTTGTCAAGCTGATGCACCAAAACAACAATGTATGTATGCAACTAATCAAACAACTGGCAATAGAACTGGGAAAAGCTGATTGCAGGACAATAAACCTCACACAGAAGCATATCCGCGGCAGACTGGCAGAAACGCTAATTATACTTAAAGACAGATATGGGATTGAAGCCGACGGATATACAATGAGCATATACCTCAGCAGAGAGGAGCTCGCCAGCATGTCTAACATGACAACGAGCAATGCCATAAGAACCCTTTCCGCCTTCGCTGCTGAAAAAATCATAGCGATAGACGGAAGGAAAATAAAAATCATCAACGAGAACGAGCTGAAAAAGATATCCGAAAACGGATAAATACAACACTACTACGCCCTACCCTATTTACCCATTAACGGTCATTAGTCCACAATGTCGTATTTGACGGATATCTGCCATAATGAGAGACAACATATAATAGTAATTACTCAGGAATAAGGAAATTGATGACTTCCTGCTCCACCTCTATACTATACTCACCGACTGGTGTCTTGAGCAGTCTGCCGTCTACGGATACAATAGCATGAGAAGCATCAAGAACATCAACACGACGAGTACGATAAGGGTGTACGCTCTTGTGGTTGAGAAACTTACCTGTAAACAAAAGATAAAAGCCTTCTATCAACTGCATCATCTCTGGATGGTAAACCACCGAGACATCAAGCAACCCATTATACGGCACAGCATTGGGCGTCTGGCCATAACCCTCAGCGTTGCCAACACATACAGTCATCACCTTACGCTTGACAACATCATTGTTTATTTTCAGATGCATCTTGTATTCCAGACGCTGGAACACCATCAAAGCCATAGAGAACAGGTATGACAAAGTACGCGAACCAAGAAGACGACGAGTCTGGTTTCTGAGATTCATTATTGCAGACAACAGTCCTATATTAACACAATTAAGGAAATAACGATGACACTTTTCGTTCTTCTTGTTTGTATATCGGATACAACCGAGGTCTACCTTCCTTATCCTCCTTTCTTGCAACCATTTTATGGTCTGCTCAGGCTCACTCGCCTTGAACCCCCAATAACGGGCAAACTCATTCATCATTCCATTTGGAATAACTCCAAGAGCTATTGATTCACGAGTAGCCTTGTCGGTACTCATCAGACAATTCACGGCATCATTAAGCGCAGAATCTCCACCGACAACAACTATAGTCTTATAGCCATTGCTGATAAACATCGAGATTAGCCGAACCACACTGTCGCTACTCTCACTCTGAACGAAATCATAGTCGATTTGATACGCATTGAGTATCTTCTCTATTTTCTTCCAACGTCGCATCGGACTTGTGACACTGTGCTTAGGGCAATAAAGTATTCCCCAACGAGTTTGCTCTTTCATAATACCTTCTTTATTTCGTTAATTTTCTCTTCCATACTATCAGCTGCATCTATCCAATGGATAGTAAAACCACGACGCTCCATACCACGAAACCATGTCATCTGCCGTTTGGCGAATTGATGTATTGCAATCTCTAATGAACGGTGCATCTCTTCAAACGTCGATTTCCCTAATATATATTCTGTCACGAACTTATACTCAAGTCCATAATATATGAGGTCGTCGGCCGGTATGCCAGAATCAAGCAGGGATTTCACTTCGTCAACCATTCCGTCATGAAGGCGTTGGTCAAGTCTCCGCGTGATTTTCATGCGACGCAAATCCCTGTCTATGCCTACACCGATAATAACATTGTCTATCTTCGGAAATGTCCTTTCTTCAATATGCGCCTCTTTGTACGCCATCTCAATTTCTATGGCACGTATTGCACGTTTAGAAGTATCGACATCCGTAGAATTGTGCATATTGGAGTTGTTTTCAGCCTTTAGACGTTCGAGAATTGACGTCAATTCGAGAAGGGATTTTCCCTCAAGTTTATGCCTCAGCTCTTTATTTTCCGGCACTGGAATAAGTCTGTACCCCTTGAGCACCGACTCTATATACAAACCGGTTCCACCACACAAAATTACATTCTTGCCACGACTCCTTATATCATTATACGCCTCAAGAAAGTCCCTCTGATACTCAAATAGGTTATACTTGGTGCCTGGCTCAACAATATCTATCAGATGGTAAGGCACACGCTTACCATCAACGACATAGTCCGCAAGGTCTTTTCCTGTACCAATATCCATTCGCCTGTACACCTGACGACTGTCAGCAGAAATTATCTCTGCAGACAGTTCGGCTGCAAGATGTGTGGCAATATCTGTCTTGCCACTTGCCGTAGGGCCAAGAATTGTTATCATCGGTATCATTTCGGCTATATCAAGTTACGTTTAAAGTTAGAAATACAATATTGGTTTACAAAATTAATAAAAAAAGACCGCACGGCAATGCCGAACGGTCTTTTTTTTATAATTGCGGAAAAAACGCCAATGAATTAACCATTGTGCTTCTTCATGATCTTGATCAGGTCAACAACCTTGTGAGAGTAACCGATCTCGTTGTCATACCAAGAAACAACCTTTACGAAGTTGTCTGTGAGGTATACACCTGCGTTAGCGTCGAAGATAGAAGTCAATGGGCAGCCAAGGAAGTCAGAAGAAACAACAGCATCCTCTGTGTATCCGAGTACACCCTTCAACTCGCCCTCTGAAGCAGCCTTCATAGCAGCGCAGATAGCCTCCTTAGTAGCAGGCTTTGCGAGGTTTACAGTCAGGTCAACTACAGATACGTCCAATGTAGGTACACGCATAGAGATACCTGTCAGCTTGCCGTTCAGCTCAGGGATAACCTTACCTACAGCCTTAGCTGCACCTGTTGTAGAAGGGATGATGTTGCCAGCAGCGGCACGACCACCTCTCCAGTCCTTCATAGAAGGTCCGTCAACAGTCTTCTGTGTAGCTGTTGTAGAGTGAACAGTAGTCATCAAACCGTTCTCGATACCGAAGTTGTCATTCAGCACCTTAGCGATAGGAGCCAAGCAGTTAGTTGTACAAGAAGCGTTAGAAACGATCTTCTGTCCGTTGTATTTGTCTGTGTTTACACCGCAAACGAACATGTCTGCCTGATTTCCGTTAGCGTCAGCCTTTGAAGGAGCAGAAAGCACTACGTACTTAGCACCTGCCTTCAAGTGCTTCTCAGCCTTATCATAAGCGAGGAAGAGACCTGTAGACTCTACTACATACTCTGCACCTACCTCGTCCCACTTCAAGTTCTCAGGATCACGCTCAGCAGTAACGCGGATGTGGTTTCCGTTAACGATCAACTCGTTCTTCTCAACATCTGCCTCAACTGTACCGTTGAAACGTCCGTGCATTGTATCATACTTCAACATATATGCCATGTAATCTACAGGGCAAAGATCGTTGATAGCTACAACCTGAACTTCTTTTGCGTTCTCAGCCTCACATGTTGAGCGGAAAACGAAACGGCCGATACGACCAAAACCGTTAATACCAATCTTAATCATTGTAATGTTTATTTTAAGTTGAAAATAATAAAATATTTCTTTTAAATTACATGCCTAATCAGTTATACCTGAATTCTACTATTATATAAAAGAGAAGATTAGCATCCACTTTAAACTTTTCCCTCTTTAACGGCGGCAAAGTTACAAAAAATATCTATATTTGCATCAACTTTAATTATTAAATTATATAAAAATAATCTATGGGCAAATTTATAAATGAATTTAAGGAGTTTGCGGTAAAAGGAAATGCCGTTGACATGGCAGTCGGTGTGATTATCGGTGGCGCTTTCGGAAAAATCATATCTTCTATAGTGAACGACATCATCATGCCGCCCATCGGATGGCTTATCGGAGGTGTCAATTTCAGAGATCTGAAAGTAACACTGCCATCGGTTGACGTTGGAATTGAGAAATTACAGCCTGCCACTATCAACTATGGCAATTTTCTTCAGACGACTTTCGACTTCATCATCATCGCCCTCTGCGTATTTATGCTCATCAAGGGAATAAACAAGATGGCAAGAAAGAAAAAAGAGGAAGAGAAGAAGGAGGAAACGGTCGCAGCTACAACTCCGACGAAGGAAGAGCTGCTTCTGACTGAAATCAGAGACTTGCTGAAAGCCAACAAGGCATAATTGTTAATTCTGCAGACGGGAGTATGTAATGATTACCAGAAAGTCTGCACAAAAGTACATCAAAAACAAACAGGACATGCAAAAGGTCATATTCACCCTTTTCATGTCCTGTTTGTTTTTCATTCTTTATCCCCCTTTTCATTGGGCGTTGCCTGATGTGAAGACTTGGTCTCTACTTTAGGCTCACCTTCTGAAACAGGAACAGTTTCCTTGTGTCGCTTTTCATTAGGCATTTTGTCATGAGCATCATTTTCTGTTGTTTTTTCTTTTGCATTGACTGCGGCCTTACTTTTAGTCGCAGGAGCAACCAGAACATTGTCACCTTGCGTCAAAAAATTGAGATAACGCTTGTATATCTTAGGAGAATAAGCATTGAAGATATTATTGGCAAACAAAATATCCGTTATTTTGTTCTCCTCCACATATTTCTTCATATTACGACCGAAATAGCGATAGTCTACAACATGTATCTCTTCGAAACTGTAAAAGAGATAACCAGGAATGGCATTGCCGAAACTGTCCTTCAGAATCATCAGGCGCCGATGGTTCTTCATTCCCGTCCTGACCTGAGTGATCCTCATGTCACTACCCATAAAGGTACAGTATGCTCCACCGCTTCCATCTTTATAATGGTAAAAGAATATGCTCTTGTAAGGTTTACTTACTGAAGTAACATGATAATTCTTATCCACAGTATAATCTATATATGTAGTGGTATACTTTACATTCTTCGGCACATAGTAGACGAAATTCTCTGGGGCATTCTTGACAGATATGTCGTTTGAATAGCCATACATGCTACCTACATATCCATGCACGACCTTACGCTCATAACTTGAGAGGGGCTTGAAAGGAACGCCAGCGACCTGAGCGAATTTCTGAGCGGCGTAATAGGCTCCAAGAGGTGCCCAATGATGGTCAGTACGCAAATATATGTCTTCTTTTGCATGTTGGCCAAGTGGAGTATATATATCAACGGCCTTCACTTTCGGACTAAGCTGAGAATATATATGGTTAATGGTCGGACGCTGAGGACGAGTACATGAAAGGGCATTGTCTGGACAATAGAACTCCGCGGCTGTAGGTATCACCATACAATAAATATGTACCTTATCACCGAAAACCTCTTTGTATTTGTTTGCAGCCTCAGAATATTGGCCACCTCCTCTTGAGCTACCGCCAAAGGCCATCAACGCCCTGACTTTATCACCTTTTCCTACTACAATTATACCGGCATTGGCAATCTTGGCATTATCGTCAGCGGTTATTTCATTCTTATATGCTCCAACATTTCTATCCGACGCATCATCGTATTCGTCATCTGCCGGCACAGTTGTTTTTGCAGCATGAAACCTGACATTGTTTTCTGTCGGGGCTATACCTATAATGTCTTTTATCGTCATACTGAGTTGCATCAACACATCACGGTATGGTTCACTGTCGCTATACCATGATGAGACTTTCTTGGTAAACTCACCACTCAACAAGGCGTCTTCCGTATACTTTGGAAAAGCGGCAAGTTCTCTTTTTTCCAATTCCGACACTTTACTGCGAGGAAAGAAATTAAAGACCAATGCTATTGAGAAGAAAGCAATGCTCATTAAAACGATGTATACTGCTGAATATTTCTTTGAACTCTCGTTAGTCATATATGTAATTGATATTGTTATAGTATAAGCAAATTGTCTTACAAATCATTTTCAAGCAAGTCACCCTACTTAAATAGCGACAGCCAGCCTCCATTCATCGGGCCAGCATATTGAGATATTTCCTTGTCGTAGATGGCGAACAAGCGTGTATCAAGTTATTGGCAAATAAGACATCTGTTATTGAATTGTCAGCAACATATTTACGTATACTGTGAGGGAAATAACGAAAATCTACCACATGCACTTCTTCAAAGCCATAGAATAGATATGCAGGAAGTGCATTTCCATAACTGTCCTTCAATATCATAAGCCGTCTTCCATTCTTGTTTCCTGTCACTACCTTGACAGTACGGGTATCTCCTCCCATAAAGGTACAATATGCGCCGGCACTACCGTCTTTATAATGTATGAAGAAGTTTCGTTCAATAGGAGCACTTTCACCTACCGTCTTGCCTTTACTCAACGTATAATTGATAAACCAACTCTTGTAGTCTATTCCCTGAGGCATATAATAGACGAAATCTTCTGGTGCATTCTTAACGGCAATATCTTTAGAGAAGGTGTACATACTTCCTACGTAGTTGTGCACCGTCTGGGCATCATAGGATGAAAGGGGTCTGAAATTCACACCTGCAGCATTTGCAAAACAACGCGATGCATAATATGCACCTAATGGAGCCCAATGATGGTCTGTACGGGAATAAATAGGCTCACTTTTATGAGATTCCAACTCATCGTAGATTTTCACCGGTATTATTGTATTATCGAGGCTTGCATAGAGCTTATCAAGAACGGACTTCTCATTATTTGTCCATGAGCGCTGTTCTTCAGGACAATAGTAAGCTACTGCATTGGGAATTGTCATACAATAAACCGCAACGCTATCACCAAATGCCTGCTTATAACTGTTTACCATCTCTGCGTATGACATTGCTCCAACTTGTGTTCCGCCAAAGGGTTCGAAAGCCCGAGTTTCGGCTCCGTTGTCTATTACAATTATGCCGGCACGCGCTCTGCGTACTTCATATTTGGAGTCATCATTAATTGTATCCGCATTGGAATATTGGGATTCTTGCTTTTGAATTTGTGAAAACACTGGCATTATTGAACATGCAGCAAAAGACAGAAGCAAGATTAGTCTTATTCTTTTCATTTGATATATCATTTCATCATTAAAAACGAGTGTAAATAAAGGCATTGTTAGTTGCACCAACGAGTAGTGCAGCACATACAACAAGCATAACAACGGAGAATACCGTCTTTACAATGAGCGACATGGCATTGTAAACAGAGGGAACCGATGATTCTTCTTGTCTATGAAGCACAAAAGAGGTGACGGTCTTGCGCAACGGCATTGAGAACACTATAGCTGCTACCCATATCCAGAAATGGTCGAGAAAAGCGCTGTGAGTGACAAAGCTATCAAACGTTTTGCCTCCTCCAAAGAAACTCTTGAAGAAGACGAGCATTCTGCCGAAATCATCAAAATAGAATATTCCCCATCCTATCACTACAAGCAACAGGCTATATAAATGGAGCAAGGGAGATGGTATGTTGTCCTTAACTTTCAGCAGAGTGTATTTCTCCGTCATCACTATTATGCCGAAATATACACCCCAAATGATGAAGTTCCAACTCGCACCATGCCACATTCCTGTAAGGAACCATACGACAAGGATGTTGACGGCCTGATGTTTACGGTTTCCTCCCATTGGAATGTATACATAATCTCTGAAAAAGCTACCTAGCGAAATATGCCATCGACGCCAAAAATCAGTTATAGTATCACAACAATAAGGATGGTTGAAGTTCTCATTGAAATGGAAACCCAACATTCTGCCGAGTCCGATAGCCATATCAGAATAACCAGAGAAGTCAAAATATATCTGGAATGTAAACGCTACGATACCCAACCAAGCTCCTGTCGTGGTTAAATCATTCAGACCGTTGACAAGGAATTGGTCAGAAATCTCAGAAAGCTGATTTGCCAAGATTACCTTTTTCCCAAGACCAATAAGGAAGCGGTATGAGCCATCTGCAATGTCCCTGCTATTGACACGACGATTGGCTATCTCATTTGCCACTGTACCATAACGCACAATTGGACCGGCAACAAGTTGTGGAAACATTGATATATAAAGCAACAGGTCTGGATAACGACGCTGAACAGGAGATTCGTTCCTGTAAACATCTACAAGATACGAAATAGACTGGAAGGTGTAAAAACTGATACCTATAGGCAAAGCTATATTGGGGACCTTGATATTCATCCCCAAATCAGAAAGTATTCCCGCAAAGAAACCAAGATATTTGAATATGCCGAGCATCAAAAGGTTTAAGCTTATACCCACAACGAGTGCAGTCTTTCGTCTTGACTGCATCCTGCCAGCTATATTTAGACCTGATATATAATTTATCAAAGAACTGAAAAGCATAAGGAACACATAGACTGGTTCACCCCATGCATAGAAAATCAACGAGAAAACAACAAGAACAGCATTCTTGAGAACATTTCTACATGCCATTTGTGACGGGTCTAAAGCAGGAACTCTACTTGAAAACAGTTCCTTATCACCGACCGCTGCCAATAGATAACATAGAAAGAAAGCCGGAAGGAAAGCGAAGAGAAAAAAGAGATCAGAAAATATCATTTGCTGAGATTATTATGTTTGAAAAAGATTTCGTGAAAACTAAAACAAGTAAATTAATAGCACAACAAGGAAGTAATCTGATTGGCAATGAGATATCCGTTTCGCCGAGCACCTCTCTCTGATGTATGAGTGCCATCAACTGTCAAAAAATAGCCATTCGTCTCTCTGGAAGAATACACACCTGTAATATAATCCTGCCTAATTATAGGAATTGACATACGATGGGCACATTCTTCAAGAATATTTCCAACTTTATTGATAATATCATAGGATGCTTTCGTAGTCTGCATAGGTGAAAGGAGCACTATTTGGGCATCAGGAAATCGGGACATCAGTTTCTCACAAATCAATTTGACAGAACCTGCTAAAGACACTACAGAAGAAACTTTCTGAGGTGCATTAAATGTATTAGGTGTACCGAATGCCTGTTCTACTGTTTTCGAAAATATCCCAGGACGCTTACTGTTAAACCATGCGTCGTTTGTACCTGCAGCAATCAGTATCAGGTCTGGCGAAGGCTGCTGTTGGTTATCACAAGCAGTTATCAATCTGTTCATCTGATTGAATATCACATTGTTGTCTGAAAGGACTTGTGTGTTTTCTACTATGTCATAGCGGGTTCTGACAGTATTCGTCCAAGTAGCACCACTTCTTGCATAGCTTTTACATGTCTTGGGAGAAATTTTATCTGCAAACCATTTTGACCAACCTTTAGGGTTCGTACAATCATCTCCACCAATAGAGGTGTTTGAATCTCCAAGAATCACAATATTCAAGTCATGTCCATTAACAGCCGAAAGCAGACAGCTCTTGCAAATCAACACACAAAAGAGTAAAAGAAACCTTATAGGGATGTTCATTATTTGTTTACTAGTTTAACTCGAAATAATTATTTCTGAATGGTTGGCAAAGGTAATGTATTTTTTTGACATAAGAATAAACAATTGAAAATATGTCAAAAAAACAATAAAAAAAATGATGCCAAATCCAATATTGAATTTGACATCATTTTTTATTATATCAAATAAATCACATTCCTGCTGCTTGTGCCAGCCAATCATAAACACAGCTACAAACTCCAAACAGTAATATGCCTATAGTACAAAGTGCAAGAGCAAAACGAGTATTGTTGTCACTCTTGAACGTTGGCAACGGTGTTTCGGTCTGATTGATATACATGCACTTCACAATCTTCAGATAGTAGTACAAGCTTGGTACTGTGTTCAACAAAGCAATGAATACAACAAGGTATGCCAATGTTGAACCTTGTTCAGCAGCTGCCATGAACACGAAGAACTTACAGAACATTCCTGCGAAAGGTGGAATACCTGCAAGAGAGAACAACGCCAAGGTCATCAAGAACGAAAGTTTTGGATTCGTTCCATAGAACCCATCGTAGCAGTTCATCTTGGTATTGCCATTTCCACGTGTCTCTACAACATTGATAATAGTGAAAACTGCCATATTGGCTGCAACATAAATCAACACATAGTACATGAGAGCTGTAAGACCCATAGCACTGTTTCCTATTACAGCAAGCATTATGTATCCAGCCTGAGAAATAGAACTGAATGCCATGAATCGTTTCAACTCCTTCTGACGGAGAGCAAAGAGGTTAGCAATGGTGATGGTAAGCAGAATTACTATATACATAAGATATTCCCAATACTCAACCATCGGTGCGAAAACCTTCATAAGAATCGTCATCAGAGCAAACGCTGCAGCTCCCTTTGAAACTACACTAAGATAACCAGTTACTGCTGTTGGTGCACCCTGATAGGTATCAGCAGTCCAGAAGTGGAATGGAACAAGAGAAATCTTGAAACCAAGTCCGCTGAAAAAGAACACCAATCCAAGAATTGTCAGTGGCGAAGCACTGATTTGTGCAGCTACATCACCAAAATACAATGTACCGACAGCACCATAGATAAATGAAATACCATAAAGCATTACACCACTTGAAAATGTTGCCGTAAGGATAAACTTGGCAGCGCCCTCAGCTGAGTTCTTCTTGAACTTGTCAAAAGCCACCAGACATGCCATAGGAACTGATGCCATTTCCAATCCTAAGAAGAACATAAGGAAATGTCCTGAAGAAATCATCACATACATACCCAAGAGGGTTGAAATGATGAGTTCATAATATTCACCTTCCTTGTTCTTCACGTCAGCACGCTCAAGCCAAGACTGTGACATCACCAAAACGATGAACGCACCAGCTGTAAGAATTATCTTCATAACATTGGCTGCTTGAGTTGACTCATAGCATCCACCAAAGACAGAAGCTGGTTCTGCATAGAAGCAGAGAGCTGTCTGACAAATGAAGAGAGCGCCTGTCAGCAGGCTCAACACAGAATGTTTCTTCTCACCTTTCAGAATAAGATCGGCGAGGAATACTATTACCAGCACTGCAATAAGGCCAGCCTCTGGTATCATATTAAAAAACTGACTATAATCCATTTTGTCCTACTGATTAATTATAAGTTAACGACTTGGAGAATTGGTGTCACTGCATCTGTAATTGCATTGCTAGCCCACAATGGGAATGATCCAAGACCTGCAACACAGAATATCAAACAGCAAACAGCAAAGCGCTCATCCCATGTTGCATCTGTCAATGTGAGATAGTGCTCATCCTTGACTTTCTCAAACAAGATGAAACCTACTGTACGCAAGATATAAACCGCGGTAACAACAATTGAGGTGATTGCAATTATCGTACAGCAACGATGGAATGTGTCTGGATTTTCAAATGAACCTGTGAAAATTGTCATTTCGGCAATGAAACCAGAGAAACCAGGCAAACCAAGGTTGGCAAGACCTGCAATGACATATCCTACTGAAAGGAATGGCATGATCTTCATCAGACCACCGAGCTTGCGGATATCACGTGTATGTGTTCTGCCATATATCATACCGATAAGGGCAAAGAACAAAGCGGTCATCAAACCATGAGAAAGCATCTGAAGTATTGCACCTGTGCAAGATACCTTTGTCATCATAAGTAGTGCGAAAAGCACAAGACCACAGTGAGAGACTGAAGAATAAGCATTGATAAACTTCAAGTCTGTCTGTACACATGCAGAGAAAGCACCATATACTACAGAAATTGTGGTAAGGATAAGGAATATCCAAGCCAAATCCTGAGCCGCATGAGGAAGCAGGAACATGGCAATGCGGAAACAACCGTAACCACCAAGTTTCATAAGCACACCAGCATGAAGCATTGACACAGAAGTAGGTGCACAACCGTGACCGATAGGAGACCAAGTGTGGAATGGGAACAAAGCACCAAGCACTCCGAAACCAATGAACACGAATGGGAACAGAACATTCTGTACTGCATCAGGAATATGATTGTTATGAGCAATCTCCAGGATGTTCATTGTTGAAGCACCATTGAAGAAATAGATACCAACAAGACCCAAGATGATAAGTGCAGATCCACCCATCAACATAAGAGTCAACTTCATTGCTGCATATTCTTTTCTTCCTGATCCCCAATAACCAATCAATAGATACATAGGAATAAGGGCAACCTCATAGAACATGAACATCGTGAAAAGGTCGATGCTGATGAAGAAACCATAAACTCCAGTAGAAAGCAATGTAAACCACATGAAGAATTCCTTCGTCAAAGGTTGTAATTTCCACGAAGCGAAAGTTCCTGTAAAGACGATGATGCTTGAAAGAAGCAACATCACTACAGAGATACCGTCAACACCAACTGCATAGTTGATGTGAAGAGGAGCAAACCAAACTGTAGATGACTGAAGAATCATCTCTTCAGTGTTTCCTGCAGCGCGCTCTCCAATGAAATGTAATGTCAACCAAATTGACATTGCCAACAGACATGATGATCCTATGACCATCACCGTACGGACCTGCTTGATGTCACGGGCAGCCCAAAGGCCGAGCAACATCAAAACTGGGATTACTACAAATATACTTAATATACTCATCGTTCTTATAATATGCTAAGTAATACTAATGTTAATGCAACAGCTCCAGTCAGGAACCAAACGGCATATTGACGTACATCACCACTCTGCCAAGGACGGAGACTCTCGCCAGCTTCGTTTGCACCCCATGCACTGAAATCAATGAGACCATTGATGATATGCTCATCAATCCACTGAACCGGACGAGATACAAAACGGAACAAAATCTTATGTGTGACGAACATATAGACTTCATCCATATAGAAACGTTTGTAAGCCCAACGATGAAGACGAGGGAATGTCTTATACAACTTGTCAGCAATCGGCTGTTTCTCACCCTTATATATATATGTAGCAAGAGCAATTGAAATAACGGCAATTACTGTAGAAGTGATAGCTACCTGAGGAGCGAAATGTACTGTATATGCAGTACCTGCAGCACTTACTATCTCACCGAAGCTTGCCCAGCTCCAATCCAAGAAACCACCAAGCGTAGTGAAGACACCAACGCCGACGGTAATAATACTCAAGAATATCAATGGGAAGGTCATTGTCAGCGGAGCCTCGTGTGGAGTGTGATGAGCATGAAGTTCCTTATTCTCTGTACCCCAGAAAATACCATAGTAAAGACGGAACATATAGAACGCTGTCATAGCGGCAACACCAGTCATCCACCAACCGATGAACTGAGAATGCTCAAAACATGCAGTGATAATCTCATCCTTAGAGCTAAAGCCTGAGAAGAATGGAATACCAGCGATAGCAAGACAGGAAATCAAGAATGTGGCATGGGTAATAGGCATATATTTCTTCAGACCACCCATCGCAGACATCTCGTTTGAGTGAACAGCGTGAATGATACAACCAGCACCCAAGAAAAGACAAGCCTTGAACATAGCATGTGTGAAGAGATGGAATAGAGATGCCATATATCCAAGCTGGGCATGATTGTCGAGAACAGCACCATGATGACCTGGCAAGCAAACGCCAAGTGCCACCATCATAAAGGCAATCTGAGAAATCGTAGAGAATGCAAGTACTCGCTTGATATCACTCTGTGCACATGCCACAGCAGCAGCATAGAAAGCAGTAAACGCTCCTACATACACGACTATTTCCATTGCCTGTGGAGCATATTCAATCCAAATAGGGAACAGACGAGCAATCTGCACTACTCCTGCAACCACCATGGTCGCAGCATGAATAAGCGCAGAAACAGGTGTAGGTCCCTCCATAGCATCTGGCAACCAGATGTGAAGTGGGAACATGGCAGACTTACCAGCACCTCCGATAAACATCAGCACGAGAGCTGTAGGAAGAATGAAACCTCCTGCGGCTGCAGCACGTGAAGCATCACATGTTGTGAATGCTGTCATTCCCTCTGCAATATGAACTTCAGTTCCAGTGAAAGAGAAGTTAAATGAACCTGTATAATATCCGAAGATGAGAATACCGATCAAGAAGAACATATCAGCGAAACGAGTCACTATAAATGCCTTCTTACTAGCATGAACTGCTGCATGCAATCCATAATAGAATCCGATCAAAAGATATGAGCTGACACCCACGAGCTCCCAGAACATATACATCTGGAAAATGTTGGTAGCCAGAACAAGTCCTAGCATTGACATTGTGAAGAGAGACAAGAAAGCGTAATAGCGCTGGAATCCCTTCTCACCATGCATATAGCCAAATGAATAAATGTGCACCATAAAGCTAACTGTGGAAATGACAATCAGCATCATCACTGAAATAGGATCAAGAAGGATACCTAAATCAAAGTGAAGATTACCGAGTGGCAACCAAGTGTAATTGTATGGTACTAATGTCGCAAAAGTTCCGTCAGCCAAACGCGGAGCTGTGAAATACTGGAAAGCTGTGATATAGCTCAACACAGTAACCAATCCAATAGAACAGGTTCCGATAAGACCGGCTGTTTTATGCGACCATGCATACTTGTTTCCCGCAAAATCGGGCAAGCCAATGACGAGGAAACTCAACAATGGCAAGAGAAGTATCAACAATGAATATGTATAATCCATAACTTATTAATATTTCATGTTTTCAATACTGTTCACCTGATCGCTGTGGAAATTACGGTAAACATTAATAATTATAGCGATAGCCACTGCACTTTCTGCCGCACTTACGCCCATTGAGAAAAGGGTCATGAAGAAGCCCTCGAATTCGCCAGGGAAGAGCAGTCTGTTAAAGGCAGCGAAATTGATGTCCACAGCATTGAGCACAAGCTCAATGGAGATAAGCATTGCTATCAAGTTACGACGAGTGACGAATCCGTAAACGCCGATGAAGAACAGAAGTGCGCTAAGCACAAAATAACATTCTACAGGTACCATAATTATTTATCCTCCTTTTCTTTACGAGCCACAACGATGCCGCCGATAATGCAAGCGAGCAAGAATACAGAAATGAACTCAAACGGTAAAACATACTGGTATTTCTCGCTTCCAACAAGAGCCTCACCAATGACATTCATTGAAACCTCCTCGTCAGCAACCTCACATGCTCTGAACAAGAATTCATTCTTGAGCAGAACAATAGTCACTGTAAGGAAGCCAGCGAGAGTTACAAGAGCAGCGCCAATGGCACGGCTTCCTTTCACATGCTCTACCAAGCCCTGAAGTGTACGGCGATTAACGAGCTGAATAGCAAAGATATACATCATCGTGATGCCACCAGCATAGATACTCAACTGGGCAGCACCCAAGAAAGTGTAGTCAAGAATAAAATACAATCCAGCAACACCGAACAAAACGAAGAGCAGGAATGTGGCTGCACGCATGATACGCTTTGTAGCGACACACATAACAGCAGAACCCAGAATTACTACGGCAAGAATGCCAAACATTATAATATTAGCCATTTCTTATGTCCTCCTTATTTTGTTTTGGTGTTAAACTTACCGATTTCAAGAGGTGCTCCACCATCTATGAGGTTAGGAAGGCTTCCTCCGGTATATACCTCCTTGTCAAGGTGAAGAACGAGCTTGTCTCTATCAAAGACAGAGTTCTCGAAGTCATTCGTGAAATGAATGGCATCGAAATTGCATGCATTGACACATAGTTCACAGAACATGCAATCTCCGAGATCATATTGATAGTCAACCAACTTGCGTTTCTTCTTGCCCGTCTCAGGGTCCTCCACCATCTCTGTAAGAATCTTTATCGAGTCATTAGGACAAGCCTTCTCACACAATGTACAGCCAACGCATTTGTAGTTTTGGTTCTCGTCGCGTGAGAAAACAAGTCTGCCACGATGGCGAGCCGACACATGGAGCGTTGTCTTGCGGTTCTCAGGATACTGCTCAGTGCTCTTCTTGGTGAAATACTCAGTAAGAGTAGTCTTCATACCAATGGCGAGAGTCTTTACAGCAGAACCAATTTCTCCAAAATATGATTTATTATTATCTTCCATATCTATTTAAACTCCTTATTTAAAAGTGCCAGCCAAATGCCACAATGATAGTCATAAGCACCAAGTTGATGAGACAAAGCGGCATGAGATATTTCCACTCAAGTTTCAATATCTGGTCAATACGCAGACGTGGGAAAGTCCAACGTACCCACATAAGCAACCAAACAACGGCGAAAGTCTTGCTAAGGAACCATACGATACCAGGGATGAGGTTCATGATTCCATCGAAACCTTCAATACCGATATTTACAGGTGCCCATCCTCCAAGGAATACAGTGGTTGCGATTCCAGATACCACGAAGAGGTTAAGATACTCTGCAAGGTAATAGAAACCGAATCCCATACCAGAATACTCTGTATGATAACCGGCTGTCAACTCGCTCTCAGCCTCAGCCAAGTCGAACGGACCACGGTTTGCTTCTGCATTACCAGCTACGAGGAAAACCAGGAAGGCTATAATAGCAGGAACATGACCTTTGAAGATTAGCCAGTTCCATGGTCCGACCTGTGCTTCAACGATACCGCTAACCTGCATTGTACCTGTAAGTATTACTGCAGTAATGAGACACAAGCCGAGAGACATTTCGTAAGATATGAGCTGAACAGCTCCACGCATAGCCGAAACGACACTATACTTGTTGTTACTTGCCCAACCGGCGAGGAAGATACCAACCACTCCGATACTTGACACCGCTGTCAGCAAGAACACACCAACGTTGAAGTTCAGCACCTCAGCGCCATTATTCCATGGCAAGAAAGAGAAGGTGCCCACCGAAGCAATGATAACAAGGAAAGGTGCCACGAAATACAGCAGCTTGTCAGCCTTGTCTACAGTGAAAATCTCCTTGATGAGCATTTTCAGAACGTCGGCAAAAACCTGGAATATACCCCATGGACCGACACGCATCGGACCAAGTCGGCACTGGAAGTAAGCACAAACCTTACGTTCCATGAAAATCAAGCAAATAGCAAGTATGGCATAACCTGCAAGAATAAGTACGCCAACCAGTATGCACTCGATAAGGATCGACCAGAAATCTCCAAGTCCAAGAGTTTGGCGGAGAAGAGCGTCGAACCATATTGTTACGTTACTAAAGTCAAACATAATATAAATTTTGATTTTAGAGTTTAGAATACATCGAATGTTTCCAACCCCTTAATTCATTTTTCGATTATCTGTCAAGGTCAGGGATTACGAAGTCGATAGCCGCACCGGTTGTGATGAGGTCAGCGATTTTCTGTCCACGCAACATCGAATCGAGAGCACCTGCCAGAGTAAGACCCATCGGACGCATCTTCATACGATAAGGACTCTTGTCACCTCTTGAGTCAAGATATACTCCGAACTCACCGCTTGCACCCTCTACAGAGAAATACCACTGTCCCTCAGGAACCTTTATGATTGGTTTCTGCTTGATGTAATATTCTCCCTCTGGGATGTTGTCGATAAGTTGTTCGATAATGTCAAGACTCTGATAAAGCTCCTTGATATGAACATAATAGCGATCCATAGAGTCACAACCTGTCATGGTAATCTCCTCCCAGTTCACTTTGTCATAGCAATCGTATGGATGACGCTTACGTGTATCGTTCTTCCAACCGGCAGCACGTCCTGCAGGACCAGTCACCGCATAGTTGATACAGTTTTCCTTATCCATAGGGCCAACGCCTTCAAGTCGCTTATGTGTGATGACGTTATCTCCGAACACATCGAGATACTCCTGAATCTTAGGTCTCAAATACTTGCAGAGTTTCTTTGTATTCTCAACGAAATTAGGATCGATATCAGCCTGAAGACCACCGATACGATAGTAGTTCATAATGAGTCTACCACCAGTTGTCTCCTCCATCACATTGAGCACATGCTCACGGTCGCGCATGCAATACAAGAATGCTGTGAGTGCTCCAAGGTCCTGAGCTGTACAGCCCAAGAACAACAAGTGGCTGTCGATTCGCTGCAGCTCATCCATGATAGTACGGATGTAGCGGATGCGGTCTGACAATTCTATTCCCATCGCCTCTTCAATCACACCCACGAGAGCATGACGATGCATCATTGCAGAGAGATAGTTAAGACGGTCTGTAAGAGCCAATGTCTGAGGATAAGTCATTCCCTCCCACATTTTCTCTATACCGCGATGGATATATCCGAGATGAGGATAAATGCGTTTTACCGTCTCACCGTCGATAACGGTCTGCAAACGCAGCACACCGTGAGTTGACGGATGGTTAGGACCGATATTTACTACATATTCGTCCTCTTCAAACAAGCGATGCTTTGTTTCCACCAAATGACCATCCTTGTCGAGTGAATACTCTACTGTGAAATCGTCCTCAGGCTCATCAGTCAGAGGGAACTTGTTTGCTTCCGGACTCATATCAAAGTCCTTGCGCAATGGATGTCCCACGAAATCAGTACGCAAGAAGAGTCTGCGCATGTCTGGATGTCCAAGGAACTTGATTCCTACGAAGTCGAATACCTCACGCTCAAGTAAGTCTGCGGCTTTCCAGAGGTTTGTTACGGTAGGGATAACATCACTACCATCCACTTTCTTGGCAATTGTCCTTACAGAACAACGCTCATTGTTCTGAGTGTTTTCAAGAATGTAGATACAACCCAGTCCTTCCTCACCGAAGTCCTCACCGATTATAGTAACAAGGTAATCGAAATGCTTCTCGTTCTTCAGCTTTGCCATTTCATTGGCGAAGTTTTCGAAAGTGAGTTCTATATTATTCAGTTTCATGTCTTATACCTTATTATATTATACAGTTTGGTTTTTCTCAGAATCAGCGAGGTCGCCGACTTTGAAATCAGCGGGAACATCAGTCACGATGATTGGCTCCGGATGTCCGAGCTTCTGAGAATCCTGAAGGTTCTCGTTGCTCAATCCACGGAGACCTCCCTTGCTCATTGAAAGTTCCTTCTCCTCCTTTGTCATCTTGTGGTTAGCGCCACCAAAGAACTTCTCGATCTTAACCTTTCTCTGGAGCTGCATCATACCATAGAGGATTGCCTCAGGACGTGGAGGACAGCCTGGGATATACACATCAACAGGCACGAGTTCATTGATACCACGCACTACATTGTAGCTCTTTTTGAAAGGTCCGCCACTGATGGTGCATCCTCCGACGGCAACGACATACTTTGGCTCAGCCATCTCATCATAAAGACGTTTGAATACCGGTGCCATCTTGTTTGTGATAGTACCGGCACACATGATAAGGTCTGCCTGACGTGGAGAGTTACGTGTCACCTCAAATCCGAAACGTGAGAAGTCATAGCGCGCACAACCCACAGACATGAATTCGATACCACAGCAACTGGTACCGAAAGTGAGCGACCACAACGAGTTGCTTCTTCCCCAGTTGATCACCTGATCAAGGGAACCGAGCACCACATTGCAACCGCCTTCATGAAGTTGGTCTACTATCTTCTCAAGAGTATCATTGTCCTTAAACTCGTTGTAAGGAATGCTTTTGATAACGGGTTTTCTTACTTCCATTCCAACGCTCCTTTCCGCCAAGCATAAGCAAGGCCAAACACCAACACTAAGAGGAAGAATCCAATGCTACACAAAGCCATTGGACCAAACTTGCTGACTGCCACAGCCCATGGATATAGGAACACTGTCTCGATGTCGAACATCAGGAAGAGAATGGCAAAGAGGTAGTAACCCACATGCATTGGCACCCATGATGTGCCGCGCGTTGGGATACCGCACTCAAAAGGCTGTCCCTTCACTGGGTTGTACGACCTAGGGCCAATGAGTTTCGCAACTACATACGCTCCTACAACCAATACAACTGCCGTCAAGATAACGGTAATAAATAGGATAAAATACATAAATATTTTATTAAATAAAAAATTTGACTGTCAAAATCGTTTGCAAAGATACATATTTTATATTATAATCTGCAATGAAAGGTAAACAAATCGTAAAATAAGATTATTTCTCCGACTTATCCTTACCTCCAAACCACTTGTCTATCAGCAAAGCCAGAGAACCGTCACCTGTCACATTACATGCAGTTCCGAAGCTGTCCATTGCGATATATAGGGCAATCATAAGGGCTTGGTCTGCCTCTGTGAAGCCCAATATTGAAGCCAGTACACCGAGAGATGCCATTATCGCTCCACCAGGAACACCCGGAGCAGCGACAATAGATATTGCAAGCATCAGAATGAATCCTATAACGGTGACGAAATCGTATGATATATGCTGCATCATCATGAGCGCCATGGCACAGGCAACGATTTTCATCACGCTTCCCGACATGTGGATTGTTGCACAAAGAGGTATGACGAAACCCGCTATGCTTTTATTCACTCCATTGGCTATAGTCTGTCGGAGAGTCACGGGAATAGTGGCAGCTGAAGACTGTGTTCCGAGCGCTGTGAAATAAGCCGGCAGCATCCGTCCCAAGAGTCTGAACGGATTCTTTCCCACAAATGCGCCTGCTACACAATACTGGAATATGAGCAAGAAGATATGCATCACGAAAATCACTCCGATGATTTTCACGAATACTGTCAATACGCGTGCTGCATCACCGGTGTATGCCATATTGAGGAATATACCGAAAATGTATATCGGCAAAAGTGGAATTATTGCCACATTGATGGTCTTGATGATTACCTGCATGAAGTCCTTCATAACGTTTTTCAACGCCACAGACTGCATTGTTGCCGTTGTCAGACCGAGGGTGAAAGCTAACACAAGGGCTGTCATAACATTCATTGGAGCTGGTATCTCAACGGTAAAAAACGGAGCCATCGCCTCTGTCGTCGCCAACGACGCCGCCGTAGTCTGTGTGTCAATAAGCGACGGGAACGTAAGCTCACTAACCGCATAAGACAGGAGTCCAGATGTCACCGTAGCGAAATAAGCCAAAGCTGTAGTGGCAATCAACATTTTGCCGGCTCCCTGACCGATGTCGGAAATAGCTGGAGCAACAAGTCCGAGAATCAGCAATGGAATAAGGAAGCCAAGGAACTGGCTGAAAATGCCGTTGAACGTGAGGAACACCCTGACGACCTCTCCCGGCAAAAACATTCCGAACACTACACCACAGACAATGGCAATGATAATCTTAGGCAGCAGGCCTATTTTGAAAGTTTTCATTTGATATAGATTTTTAGGTTTTTAATATTTCATTTCAACACGTTAGCAACCAATCCTTCCATCGGGCTTTTGATTATTTTCCCAACGGTATATCCGCATTGTCTTGCTGCTTCGACAAGTTGCTTTTCGTAATAATGTGCCACACTACCCACAACATTTACTTTAAGGTCTTTTCTTTCATAGCGGTCAACATTCTTTACAAAGAAAGCCTTGAAGTTTTCCACGACGATCGCCTCTAATTCCGGCACATCGAGGTGTTTATAAATAAACGGCGACAAAGAAGCAAGAAAACGGTTTGCCAGCGGTTCCTTGTAGACACGTCTTATGATATCGTCCAAATCAAGATTTGTAGATTCAAAGAATTCCTCACACAAGGTTTTCGGCAGTCCGCCTTTGAAAACGGCATTCAAGAAAAGTTTCCCGAGAACGGCCCCGCTACCCTCGTCACCGAGTATATATCCCAGCGGTGATATATTGGCTACTATCTTCTCGCCATCAAACAAACAGGAGTTGGCTCCAGTTCCAAGAATGCATGCAATACCTTCCTCACCTCCACAAAGAGCATGAGCCGCAGCCATCAAGTCACTGTCTACAAAGACTTTACCATCTGCAACAGACAGACAGCCCACCAATATTGCCTTCAACGATTTGGCTGCTTCGCCACGACATCCCGCCCCATAGAAACGCACATCAACATTGCCACGACTTTCATGCCACAACTCCGCAACGTTGGCCCTGAACTGCATCAGCAACTCTCTTACCAGGATATTTCTGATCTGTTCTTCTGTCTGATGTGCAGGATTTATGCCTTGGGTATGACAACTGAATACCGGTTGTCTGCCTGAAACGAGACACCAGTCTGTCTTCGTACTGCCACTGTCGGCAAAAAGCGTCAATGGCAATTCTTTATTGATGGTAATGTCTGACATTTGATGGTAGTAATTAAAACGTGGCAAAATTAATAAAAAAAGTGTGAGTTGGCAAACTTAACATTGAAGAAAATGCATTATCTTTGCAAAACGGAAAATCGCAATTTCTAATTGCAGCATGCCAGTGACGACAAACGCGACTCTGCAAAAACAAATCAAATCGGGAACTGTAATACAACAAAAAAAGACAAACAATAATTTTATAAAGAACAATATGAAGAAGAGACTGTTTTTACTATTTCTGTTCGCAATAACAATCACCATTTCTTGCAATGCCGTGCTCAAGGAGAAAGACCTTGACAACACATTGTCGATACTCAGAAATGAATTGACCACTTATCACCAAGAGCAGAAAAAGAGACAGATGAAATACAAGAACAGCAGTGAGCTGATAAGGAAGAACCTCTTCTCCATTCTTGCAAAGAGTAATCAAAATGCCCTCATGCTTTATTCTCAGAAGCCGGAATATGTTTTTGACCTTGCTTACGCATGTCATGAGGCAACCGACCAGTTCAGCAATTTCCGCAAGAGTTCTCTGCCATTCCGGTCGTATATCACGCAATTGGACAGTGAAATCGCCCGCTACGACAGCCTTGTAAACTCGCTCAGTTCCATGCCCACCTTCGCTCTTAGCGACAAGGCAAAGGTAAACCGCAACGTGTGTCTCACCCTGGCGGTAAGCATCCGTAACAACATGACGGAAAACAAATCCATGCTGCAGGACTACATAAAGTATTACAACCTGACAGAGAATCACTTGAAAAGCCTCAACGATTATGCCAACGGCAGATACAGTGAAATTCAGAACAACATATTCCGGAATGGCGGAGAAAACTATTTCAGTATCCTAGCCAATCTCGGCACTCAAGTGAGCAAGACAACCGAAACGGTAAACGACAAATACCGTTCTTCCAAGAAGCTCCACTCGCAGTGGGACTCTCGTATGATCTTCGGATTGTTCGTCAGCATACTTTTCTATGGCATCATAGCCATTCTCCTGAACATGCTCGCAATACGCTTTCTGATGCCGAAGAAATTCCGCACCGAACAGTTCATGCTGAAACGTCCGTGCATCATGATGGCGACATCCACAATAACATTTGCAATTCTTATCGGCATCATACGCAGCACGGTGAACCAGAATTTCATCACCATGGCGAGCAACCTGCTCGTTGAATATGCCTGGCTGCTTGGCGTAATCCTGATATCACTACTTCTGAGGGTAGACGGCAAACAGATAAAGAGCGCCTTCCGCATCTACTCACCGCTAACGTTGGTGGGATTCATAGTGATAACATTCCGCATCACGCTGGTGCCTAACGACTTGGTAAACCTGATTTTCCCTCCGGTCCTATTGCTCTGCACACTATGGCAATGGAACGTGATAAGAAGACACAACGAGAAGATACCCCGGTCTGATATGTTCCTGACATACATCTCATTGCTGGTATTCGCGACGAGCGTCGTGTGCTCATGGATAGGATTCACTCTCCTCAGCGTGCAGATGTTGATTTGGTGGATAATGCAGCTCACCTGCATCCTGACAATCAGCTGCTTGGCAAGTTGGATGAGCGAATACGCCGCAAAGCATCATCTTGAGGAGAAACCTATAAACAAGACATGGATATACAGACTGCTTCTGAAAGTCATAATCCCCTTGATGGCAATCTCTTCCATACTGATTTCCATATATTGGGCTGCCGACGTCTTCAACCTCAGCGACCAGATGATGCGCATCTTCACCACCCGTTTCATCGACGTCAGCAACTTCAGCGTCAGCATATCATCCATTGCCACGGTATTGGCACTATGGTTTGTTTTCGCTTATATCAGTTATATAACGATAGAATTCATGCGACTGCACCTGATGAACATAGACTCTCGCACGGCTGCCAGCCGCAACGTGATGGGAAAGAACATCGTGCAGGTTGTAGTCTGGGGCACATGGCTGCTGATAAGCCTCGCCATTCTCCATGTGAGCAACACTTGGCTGGTTGTCGTTTCGGGTGGTCTGTCCACTGGTGTCGGCTTCGCATCCAAGGATATTCTCGAAAACATATACTATGGAATATCGCTAATGGCTGGCCGTATCAACATCGGTGACTGGATAGAGTGTGACGGCACTCGAGGAAAAGTGAGCAGCATAAGCTACACAAGCACTATGATAGAAGCCACCGACGGTTCGGTGATCGCATTCCAGAACTCCCAGCTGTTCACCAAGAACTACAAGAATCTGACCCGCAACCATGGTTACGAGCTTTCTGTAGTAAACTTCGGAGTGGGCTATGGCACTAATGTGGAGAGAATGAAAAAAGTCGTTACCGACGCCATCGAGAAACTTCATATTCCCTATATCGACAAAGAGAAACAGCCAAGCGTACTGTTCAAGGAATTCGGCGACAACAGCATAAACTTCAAATTCGTATGCTGGGTTGACGTAACGAAACAGGTAGTTACAGAGAGCATGATCATGGAGAGCATCTACAACACGCTCAACGAAAACGACATAGAAATGCCATTCCCGAAACGCGATGTTTACATCAAGGAAATGGCAAAGTAAACAGACTATCCAATAAAATTATGACCTCGGAACATATACTCCGGGGTCATTGTTTTATCTGGTAACTGAACATACACAAACCAGATCAGAACAATATACTCAAGTTTCTGATTTAGATAACGCCGAAATGCTCCAGCGCATTCTTCACACCGTCATCATCAACTGAGGTAGTGATATAATCAGCAGCAGCCCTCGCCTCGTCACCGGCATTTCCCATTGCCACACCGATTCCCGCACGCCGCAATATCGACTCATCGTTTCCGCCATCGCCAAAAGCCATGGTTTCCGAAATGTTGAGGTCCAGATATTGCGCCATTGCTTCAAGTCCTTTTCCCTTGTCAGCCTGCTCTGCCGTAATATCCGTAAATGCAGGATTCCAACGTCCCGACACGCAGCCCGGCATCTTCTCCATGATTTCCTTTTCATATTCCGCAGAGAAGAAGGGCGTAAGCTGAAGAATCTGCTCATTCCTCATAATGTCCTTCACATCAATAGCCATATCGATATTCTGGACAGCGAGATCCCTCACGAACACATCATAATACACCTGTTTGGGATTATACACGCCAATTCTCTTCTCACCAACCACGATGCAGGTATAGTCATTCTTTTCGGCATCCGCCATCATGACATCAACATCTGCCATGGGGATTGGATTGCAGCATATCGCCTTGCCATCCACTATGCAGAGTGCTCCATTGGTCGTTATATATCCATCTATGTATTGTTCTATAGCCTTCAGATTCGTAATTATAGGCAACGGTCTGCCCGTAGAGATAAACACTCCTACCCCATTAGCCTTTGCCTGGGCTATGGCATCGACAGTAGACTGTGGTATCTGGTGTGTCTTGAAGCTTACCAGCGTACCGTCTATATCGAAAAACAATGCTTTTACGTTGTCGTTCTTCACTTTAAAACAAATAAAAAAAGCAATCGGCTGCGACAATGAGCGTTTTTTTAATGCTACACTCCGCAACCGATTGATAGTTGATTAAAAATTAGTGTTCAATATTCTTGGCAATCGCACTTGCGCCCAGAACTGCAGCACCGGCGCCGTCGAGTGAGCTGACAAGGAATTTTGCCTTTCCACGGAAAATTCCCAACACGTTCTCTTCATAACCCTTTATCAATGGCTTCATAAGCAAGTCGCCAGCCTTTGTCAGTCCGCCGAAGAACACGAATGCCTCCGGACTGCAGAATGTCATGAAGTCGGCACAAGCCTCGCCGAGCATCTTTCCAGTGAACTCATACACTCTGAGAGAGAGAGCGTCGCCTTTGGCAGCGGCTTTTGAAACATCCAGAGATGTGATCTCCTCTGGATTCATGTCGCGCAACAACGATGGTTCGTTGGATGTTCCCAGAAATTCTCTTGCCGTGCGTGCCACTCCTGTAGCAGAGCAATACGCCTCAAGACATCCCTTTCTGCCACAACCGCAAGTTCTGCCATTCTCTCTGCGCATGATGACGTGACCGAGCTCACCGGCCATACCGTCAGAACCATACACCATCTGTCCGTTGATGACGATACCAGCCCCCACTCCCGTGCCAAGGGTAATCATGATGAAGTTCTTCATTCCCTTTGCCACGCCATAAGTCATCTCGCCGAGAGCTGCAGCATTGGCGTCGTTTGTTATAGCCACTGGGACAGACAGCTTGTCGCTGAACATCTTAGCGAAAGGCACAACGCATTCATGCGCCCACGAAATATTTGGGGCGTATGCTATCGTACCGTCGTAGAAGTTGGAGTTTGGCGCTCCGATGCCCATTCCTTCGATTTTGTTTATTCCTCCCACTTTGTCAACGATTGGCATAAGAGCTTCAACTCCGGCGTTCACGAAATCCTCCGCCGTACTGTATTGCTGTGTTTTTATTGACGTATGCTCCAGGATATTTCCCTGAGCATCAACGATGCCGAAAACGGCATTTGTTCCTCCGAGATCAAGACCTATAGTATAAGGTCTTCTTGTAATCTGTGCTTCCATTTTTAGTTGATGATATTTAGTCTGATAAATTGTTTCTCTTGCAAAGATAATGCAAGGCGAGAGGAGA
>NZ_FR892518.1:0-10186 GCF_000436015.1 Prevotella sp. CAG:592
AACGGCCTAATGACCGATTTGGGTTTATGGAACCGGTGAATTTCATTGATGTGAAACTTAACTGTTGTTATTTCTTCTTTTGGCGTGGACCTTTAGGAGCGAATGGACTGCTCTCGCTGTTGTTTTCAGCCTGTTCATCATCATTTCCGTTGGCAGCCTTAGCGTCGGTTATTATCTCCAGTCCTTTGCTCACACCACTCAGAATCTCGGTATGTATTCCGTCAGACATACCTATTTGTACAGCATGTGCCTTGAAAGTGTTGCCTTCGCGTGTCCATACTTTATTTTTCCCCTTACAGTCAACTATCTTGCAGCCTTTAATCAGATCTTGGGTCGGAGTGAAACGCAAAGCCTTTGTGGAAACGCACAACACGTTCTGCCGTTCTGCCGTATAGATCGTTACGTTGGCTGTGAGGCCTGGCTTCAGCTTCAGTTCGCTGTTTGGGGCACTTATCACTACTTCATACGTTACTACGTTGTTTGTCGTTGTAGCTTCCTGTCTTACTTGTTTCACGACTCCTTCGAAAGTGTCGTTAGGATAGGCGTCGACGGTGAATGATACGCGCTCGCCTTCTTTCACGTCGCCGATGTCGGCCTCATCTACGTTTGCCACAACCTGCATATCTTTCAGGTCTTTGGCAATAGTAAAGAGTTCAGGGGTGGCATAGCTTGCGGCTACGGTCTGTCCTTCCTCTACAGACTTGGAAATCACAACTCCGTCTATTGGTGAGGTGATGATGGCATAGCTGAGATTGGTTTGGGCTTTCTGGACCATCTCTCTCGACTGGGCAACCTGGTCTTTAGCTTTCTCAAAGTTCAGCTTTGCCGATTCATATTCGTCTGCGCTTACCAGTCCTTTCTTGAACAATGTTGCATAGCGCTTGTAGTTTGCAGATTCGTAGTTCAGTGAACTCTGTGCACTCGACAAGTTCGCCTTTGCGGTATTCAGTTCGCTAATGAGGTTTGTCTTGTCCAATTCTGCTATTATCTGTCCTTTCTTCACCACTGTATTGTAATCAACATACAGTCTTGAGATGATTCCTGATACTTGTGTACCCACAGTTACTGAAGTCACAGGCTCTACGCTTCCCGTAGCCGTAACGCTGTTCTTGATATTTGCAAGTTCAACCTTTGCCGTGTCAAATGTCACCGCCTGTTCTTTTTTTCCTCCGGAGAACATCCATGTTGCTATCGCGAGGACTGCTATAATGCCAATCCCAATCCATATTTGGCTTATCTTTTTCATATTCTTAATACTTTCTTGTTTTTTGATATTCTTGATTCTTTTTTTATCATGTAAGATTACTTCACGGATAGATTGCTTGTTGGCTATCTATTGCCGTAAAGGTCAAGCATCTGTTTTGAGAGAATTGTCATGTATTTGCTTTGTAGCATATCCTGTTGGGCCTTAATCAGATTCGTCTTGCTGTTCATCAATTCTATAATGTTCTTCAATCCTAATCTGAATTGCTCGCTCATAAGGTCGTAGCTCATTTGCGCGCTTTCAACATTACTCTTTGCTGCCAGATATTTCTGTTGGTTATTGTTGGCATCTATCCAGTATCCCTCAACGGTATTCCATATTTTCTTCTTCTGGTCGTCCAGTTCCAGCAATGCGTTTTCTCTTGCAATACGAGCTTTGTTCAATGCTGTCTTTGTTTGTCGCTGATCGTAGATAGGCATGCTTACTGTAGCTCCAAGCGCCATGTCGAAGTTCGTTTTTATCTGGTTTACCCATGAGTTCTCGTTCATCGATGAGGAACTTGTCATCGCTGATCCTGTGAGACTTATCGTAGGCATGTAGCTTGCCTTTGCTATGGCGATGTTCAGATTGCTGCCTTTTATTCCAAGCTGGCTGTATACGATCTCCGGTCTGTTTGTAATGGCATTTTCATAGACAAAGCTAAGGGCTGGAACTGTTGCTGTGGCTTGGGTGTCGGTTGCTTCTGGTAAAACTATTTCAAAACCACTTTCAGCAGTAATCTCCAACAGTTGTTTAAGTTGTGACTTGTATTTTGCCAGATTACTCTCTGTTTCCACTATGCCGTATTTGTCGTTTGCTGCCTGAGCTGAGAGTTGTGCCAGATCTGCTTTCGACATCTTTCCTACATTTACCATCTCTTTGCCTCTATTCTCATTAGCCAGACTTGCCTCATATGATTGTTTGTTTACTGTCAGGGCCTCGTTGGTATAGAGAATCTGTACGTAGAGCTGTGTTATCTGCTCTTCGATTGTCTTTGCCGTTATGGCAGAGTCGGCAGCGGCTTGTTCTTCTGCCACTTTGCTTAATTTCAGAGTGTTGGTGCTTTTGTTGCCGTTCCATACTGTCCAGTTGGCATTCACTCCGTATGTACCGTTATACGACAGTTTGTCTACGCTGCGTTGTACTGTACCATTGCTCACCATACCCATGCTTTCGTTTGGCCACGGCCTGAATCCCACCCCTTGAGTTGTGCTTGCATTCACAGATGGCAGCAGTTGGGCTTTTGCCTGGAGAGTATTCTCGTGTGCAGTCTGCTTATCGAGTGCTTTCTTCTTCAATGAGATATTGTTGGCCATGGCATAGTCAATGCATTCCTCAAGAGTCCACTGTTTTGTACTTTGCGCAAGAGAGGAGACTATCGACAAAGATGCCAAGGCTGTAGTCATAATGATTTTGTTCATATTTGCTTTCTTTGATTACTCTGCAAATATAGGCATTCTATTCCCTGCATGATAATGAAATAGATATAAGGGGTGTGTTAGTAGAGGAAAAGTTTTGTTTCTTAGATGTAGAACCTCTAAATTAACTGTTTTTTAACAGAAATACGGACTCATGGACGAGCGTGATTGTGAAAAATCATCCTAATCTTTTCAAAGTAAGAAACTGTAGCCTATTATCTTATTGTGCATATATGAGACAGAATAGGTCTATTCGTAGTCTGCTTTGATAATTTGTTTCTTCCTTTGAGAAGGTTAGGATGATGAAGGATTTATCCCTTGTTCTTTGTCAGAAAGGCTTCAGCTCTCTGCAGGTCTGCTGGAGTGTCAATGCCTACGGTTTCAACATCGGTCAGTCCCACCTTAATCTTGTATCCATTCTGCAGCCATCTCAATTGCTCCAGACTCTCTGCCATTTCGAGTGACGACTGTGGCAACTTGGTTATTTCTTTCAGTACGTTTCTTCTGTAGGCATAGAGGCCGATGTGTTTCAGATAGTTGAAGTTCTGAAGCCATTCACCATGATCCACATTCCTGAGATATGGAATCACGCTACGGCTGAAATACATTGCATATCCATTGTTGTCTCTAACTATTTTGGGAGAGTTCGGATTGTCAAGATCAACAATGTCCTGATCTTTTGTAAAGGGCTTTCCGAGTGTCGCTATCTGAGTGTTGTCGTCATCAAAACAACGGCATAGTTCTTTTATCTGTGATTCATGGATAAACGGTTCGTCGCCTTGTATGTTTATCACAACGTCGTACTCCTCACTGAGTTTTTCTACTGCTTCTTCAATACGGTCAGTTCCGCTCTTGTGTTTAGTGGAAGTCATAATGGCATTTCCGCCGAATTCTGCTACCGCATTGAAAATGCGGTCATCATCAGTAGCTACATATACGTCGTCGAGCACTTTCTTTACTTGTTCGACGACCCTTTGAATCACAGTCTTACCGCCAAGTATGGCGAGTGGTTTTCCGGGGAAACGTTGTGATGCGTATCTTGCCGGTATTATTCCTACGAATTTCATATTTATGTTTTTTTTAGTTTTAAATTGACAATGGAATTCCATTGAGTGCGTTTGTGGGTGACTTGACATCAAATTCTGAACCTTATATATGATCTGTCATCGAAAGAAGTTTGTCCCTCATTGAGGCCTTTGGTCGCTATGTTTTCGTATATGCATAGCGGGTCTTCTTCAAGCAGTCTCTGTAGCTCTGCTTCGCTTTCGTTTAGCGTAGGCATCAACTTTGGGTATCCGTCAGAGGCAAGCACTATTTCATGCGTTTTGTCATCTATGGGTATAACTTTCACGAGATGTGTAGGGATATTGAATCCGTCTATTACCGGGTAGAGCTTGTTCTGTTCCAGACATGCTTTCTTCAATGTTGGCAATATTGCTTTGCGCCCGATGTCATTTCTTCTCATTTCGGCTTCTGACATACCTTCTTTCAAGGATTTTCTAATTATCAGCGCTCTTTGGGCTGCAATTTCTTTTTCCCCTGGTTTAGGATTCTCGTATAGTTTACCGTCAACGAGACACTGACAGTCGCCCACCATCCATATCTCCTTCCTGCTGAGACTGAAGACGATGGCACTTGCCGTCATCCTGTTCGTTGGAACATCATTCAACTTCTGAATGTCAACAGCATGTGCATTATATATGGAACGGATTTCTTCTGTCACCTTTTCACAAAATCTCTCCATACAGATGTCGCGTGGCATCTTTTTGATGGCTTTTATGATAGCGAGCATGCAGTATCTGCCGTTACTCATCTCAGGGTTAACTTTCAGTTCTGTTTTGCTTGTACTTCCGTCTACGACGGCAACGAAATTGTCATCTGCCGTTATGCCGTCCTCGTTTAGCAGCCTGCCCGCCTTTCCTTCCGTCTTTTGTTCTATGATTGTCATTTCCTTTTTCGTTGTTGCTTGAAGTAAGTCTTCCTGTTCTGCCTGTGTTCTTTCCGTACCTGTTCTTACTCCATACATAGTCGCTGCTATTTTTCGAATATCCATTGTCGTTGTGAACATATTCTTTTTTGTTGCGGCTTCGGCCGTTGCCTTTATGTGAATCTTGTCCGTCGTCCTTCCATTGGTTGCTGGTGCGTGGACCGGCAGATGTCTGTCTGTAGACGTTAGCATAGAGTTGGGTTATGAGGTCAGCTCTTCCAATTCGTTTCAACTCTCTTTCAATGTTTCGTCTCTCTTCGGGCTTATACCAAAAGAAGAACTGCCTTTGAGCGAGTTTTTCTTTCGGTGTCTTGGCTGAAAACACAGGTTCGAGTGTATATGGGTGAAAACCTGTATACCATGTTTCTGTACTTACCGTCATTGGAGTGGGCGTGAAGTCCTGTACCTGTTCCAGATGAAAATCCAGTCTTTTTGTCTTTACCGCGAGTTCCGCCATGTCTTCCTCCATGCAACCAGGATGGCTGCTTATGAAGTAGGGGATAATTTGCTGGTTCAGGTTCTCTTCATTGTTTATTCTATCGAACATCCGTTTAAATTCTCCAAACTGTTCGAATGATGGCTTTCTCATAAGCCTCAGCACATTGTCTGACGTGTGTTCTGGAGCAACTTTCAGTCGTCCGCTTACGTGCTTACAAATAAGTTCCCTTGTATATTCTCGTGCAGCCTTATTCGCTTTATCGTCCTTGCTTTTGTACAGCAGCAAGTCGTATCTCACACCGCTTCCGATGAAACTTTTCTTTATTCCAGGCAGAGCGTCAACAGAATGGTAGATGTCGAGCAGAGCCGTGTGGTCCGTGTTGAGGTTCGGACATATCTGTGGGTTGATACACGATGGTCTCTTGCATTTCTCACATAGGTTCTTGTTGCGTCCAGACATTCCATACATGTTTGCTGACGGACCACCAAGGTCGCTGAGATAGCCTTTGAAACCATCCATCTGGATTACCTTCTTCACTTCTTTCAGTATGCTTTCTTTGCTTCGACAAACTATAAATTTGCCCTGATGCGCACTTATGGTGCAGAAGGCACATCCTCCAAAACATCCTCTGTGGATGTTAACAGAGAATTTTATCATCTCGTATGCCGGAATGCGTTTGTTCTTGTATTTAGGGTGTGGCAAACGAGTGTAAGGCAAGTCGAAGACCATGTCCAATTCCTTAGTGTCCATCGGTGGATAAGGAGGATTCACCACTACGTATTCTTTGCCCAATCCCTGTATGATGCGCTGTGCATGGATTTTGTTTGACTCTTCCTCTATGTGTCTGAAGTTCTCCGCTTCTGCCTTTTTGCTTTGCAGACATTCCTCGTGGGAGTGGATAACGATGTCCTTTTCTGTTATTCCTCCGCTTATTCCATCTTCTGGTGAAATGTAAACTGTCTGTGGAATGTCTTTAATCTCTTTGATTTCTTTGCCGTCAACGAGTTGCTTGGCTAGTTCCACGATGGGCTTCTCTCCCATACCATATATTATGATGTCTGCCCCGGCTTCTTTCAGAATGCAAGGCATGAGCTTGTCTTGCCAGTAGTCGTAATGGGTGAGTCTTCTCAGGGAAGCTTCTATGCCGCCTAGCACTATAGGCACGTCTGGGTAAATCTCTCTTAGGATTCTGCTGTATACGATGGTTGGATATTCCGGTCTGCAATCGTGTCTTCCGTCGGGGCTATATGCATCTTCCGACCTCAGTCTTTTGTTTGCCGTATATTTGTTCACCATTGAGTCCATGCAGCCAGGAGATATTCCGAAGAACAGTCTCGGCTTTCCAAGTTTCTTGAAGTCCCGGTAGTCGCCGTGCCAGTCGGGTTGTGGCACTATTGCCACCTTCAATCCGTTGGCCTCAAGCACTCTTCCTATTACTGCCGCTCCAAACGACGGATGGTCTACGTATGCGTCTGCAGAGAACAGAATGACGTCTAGTTCATCCCATCCCCTGAGCTCTACTTCCTTCTTTGTCGTTGGCAGCCAATCTGTTAGTCTCAGTTCTGCCATCAGTCCTCCATTTCGGTTTCACCGTTGTTTTTCTCGTCCCATTCTATATATAGGAGTACGAGTTGGTGTAGTCCGAAAGCTTTCATGTTCTTGTTGTAAATCACGTCGAGACACAGGTCTATCAACCCTTTGTCTGCTCCCATGTTCGACTCCAGCATCGACCTCATGTTGAGTTTGAGTTTGTCGAGTACGGTTTCGTCAATGAAGCCTGTGCTGTCGATGAGATTTCTTAATAATGAATATTTCTTTACTGTTGCCAGATGTTCGTCTGTCACGTTTATGCTTCTTGTTCCCGAAGCGTTAGCTTGAATCTTGTACATTTAATTTTGTTTTTATTTGTTTTCAAATTAATGGGTCAGACAAGTATTTCTCCTTCTGTCTGTCGATGGTCTGACAGGTGAATGAGGAGGTTTACTTGACCATTTGCCGGGTCAAATTAATTTGTTTATTTGTTCCCTCTTGTTTATTTATTCATTTAGAAATGTCAGGAATCCCCTCATTATCATTCTCCTTGCTTTTGCCGATGTTATGCATTCGAAAGGAAAACCCATTGCGAGAGTCCTGTTGGCGGTTCCATTATATGCCACGCAGGCCGACTTGCCATTGGCGTAAGTAAGCGTGCAGAATGCTTGTGGAGTGGGTGTTACCACGTTTACTCTTGTTGCGGCGTAATGCCTGTCGTTGAGTGAATCATAAATGTCGAATGCTGTTCCCATTCCCGACACAGACTGTCCGGTATCTTCTGCATAATCATCAATATGCAGCACGTTGCGCAGAAAAGTCTTTTCTCTGTCAGACTGCATGTCTGAGGCGATATAGGAACCACTTGCCAGTATGTTGCCACCTGCTGCGACATAGTCTTCAAGAACCTTCTGCATCAGATATGAGAACGTCTTGTAATCTTCTGTCGCCGTGGAGGTATATTTCTGGTTGCCCAATATAAGGTCTACGCATGCGTATTCTGAAAGATTCACCCTTCCGTTTTCAACAGCATGAGACGATGCGCTCACCACATTGTATTTCTTCATCGGAACCATTGCTTCGGCATGTTCAGCGGTATAGTCGAAGGTATTTCCCATTATGAAACGTCCTTCCAGTTCCGTACCGCTATATCCCAACCCATCAGGTCCTACAGTGGTATGACGCGACTTGTCGAAGTTTATCTGTTGTCCGCTCCATCCCACTGTCATTCCCATTTGCATACCAGGGTCAGATGCCAGGTCGAATCCCTGTTGCCATTCGTTTTTCACTATGGCAGGAGCCGCCAGTCTGTAGAATCCATTAACTATCAGTATGCTTTTAGTAGCTCCTGGGTGATAAACAGCTGTCAGAGTTTCTGAGGGGAAGCTTTCTCCTCCCTTGTTCGTCGCTGTAACCCTGAATCTATAAACGGCATCAGGCGATAGTTTTATTCGTATCTTCCTGCCTTGTACAAGCTCACCATTGTCAAATCCCCCTTGACTTCCAGCTGCGGTATATACAATATATCCTGTTGGCTTTGCTGATGGTTCCAGTGGGTCAGCTTGTGCGTCCCAAGTCAGTTCCACCACTCCTTCGTCAACGAAACGAAGATAGGCGTTCTTGGGGGCGAGTGGTTGCACGATGTAGTCGTTGCGGTGTCTTTCAGCTGTAAATTTCAGTATCGTCTTGTATAAGCTTCTTGCTATCACAAACTTCACGTTAGGATCTTGTCCCATAATCATGTCCGGGAAACTCTGGTGCGACAGGGTCTCTATAATGGCCGACGGTACTTCTGGCAGTCTTGTTTCCGAATAGTTCCGGTCATAGAGATCCCTTTTGTTCCATTTGCCGAATAACCGCTTCATGTCGTTGTCCAATCCGGAAAGCAGGTTCTGAGCAAGAGTCTTTGATGTTTGTCTCGATGAACCGTCAGCGAGAAGTCCGTCGTGAAATTGCGTTGTGCATATTGCCAGCGAACCGAATATAGACCTGAAGTCGGGGGCGTATCCGGCATCGCTGTGTACTGCAAGTGACATCTCAAGCGGCACTTCCTTTCCGTCCTTGTCAGGAACGAAGCAAGAACCTCCAGCAAGCCAGTTCGTCATTTTCGACCTGGTGTTTATATCGTCTTTATAATCGTCAGTCCCATTATATGAGTTGTATACGTTTTCAGGTGCTCCAGCCCATTGTGCATAGTATCTTGCGCCCTCCAGACACCTTGGCATTCCGCTTGTCTGGCCGTTGCGGTTTACCGTTCCCATACCGCCTCCGAAGCGTACGGCGTCCGCCGTTACTACTCCTTTGCAGCGGCTTGAATTAGAAAGTACTACACGGTTGTCAGAAGAGCACCCTTTCCCGAATTCGAATGTTCCGAGATAAACCCATGTTCCGCCTCCCATGCGTTGGTTCACGTTGAATACAGTCTTGACTCCTTTGTGGTAAACGGTGTATTCAGCATCGTCCACGCTGTTTTTGAGCGTGGGATAACTTACGTATACGGCATACCTTCCTTCGTTTTCTATTCGAGGTTGGTATGAAATCATACATGTAGGCATTTTGTCTGCCTTCGTTTTGCGGGTAGTTCCCCATGTGAAGGGATTTGTATTACCATATAATATAGTTTGCGCTACTCCAGCGAAACCCGGCGTTGCTGCATCAGTCCAACGTCCTTGTAGTGAGGTTTCGGTGTAGTAGGGCAGTTGTGGGTTGTCGTTGTCCACTATCACCTCACTTGGTTGCCAGTCTCTTTCCCTTGGAGAGAACACCGTTGCCCCGGCATTTTCGAGCATGGGAATAAGATAAGGCACTACGATTGTCTGTGTGAACAGATCCTCCGTCGTGGAGTATAGGTTTGGTCTTTGCCATTCCCATTTGTCTTTGTTCTTGTCGTAGTATCTTCCGTGACTTGCCCACACGGCAAAATGCTTGTTCAGCAGGCCTTTCGTTGGCTTCAGTGGCCACGACATATTTCTCACCCATTGTTCCCCGTCATATTCTTTACCTCGTTTTGCCGGTACAATGGGTGTGGTCTTGTTTTCTGTTGAGGCTTCCTGCTTATTCCTCTTATCTTTCTTCTTCTTTTTGCTTTTCTTTTCTTTTTTGCCCTTGCCGTCTTGTTTCACAGAAGCGTAAAGGGTCTCCTTCCATTTTGTCTTTGAGGAGTCGCGGTGGCTTGCGCATGCACAAAGCATTGCTACTGCCGCCAATATGACAATCTTCTTTTTCATCTTTTTCCGGTGTGTTTCATTTTTCCGAGTCGATGATGGCCGGAACCACTGAGCAGTTGCAATAAGTTATTGCTCACTTCTATTCTTGAGCTGCGTCTCCTATGGAGAAATTTTCCGGTTTCTTTCCTTTGAAGTCCTTGAAATACAGCTTTATGTGCTTCATGTCTTTTTCCACATCGCCTGTAGGATGGAAACATTCCGTACATGTTATTTCCTTTTTCTCATAGTCCACGCCATAGAGCAGAATCGGCAGGTTGGCCTTCAGGGCTATAAAGTAGAAACCTTTTTTCCAGTCTTCCACTCTTTTTCTTGTGCCTTCCGGCGTGATGCATAGTCTGAACT
>NZ_FR892518.1:10213-24978 GCF_000436015.1 Prevotella sp. CAG:592
TCTGAACTCCTCTCTGTCCAATGCCGTATTTGCCAAGTTGTCCGTCAGGCTTGTGTGTTTCGACCTCCATACTGGAATTCCTCCCATATGTTTGAAAATCGGTCCAAGAGGCCAAAAAAACCACTCCTTTTTCATCAGGAAATTGATTTTTAGTCCTTCAGCCCTTTCGTAGAGTTGTCCTAAGAAGAAGTCCCAGTTGCTCGTATGCGGTGCCAGACATATAATAAATTTATCAGGGTGCTCTACTGTTACTGTCTTTTTCCATCCCAGTTTCTTGTAGAGCATCCATTTGCAAATTGTTCTTATCATGTGTTGCCTGTCCTCCTCTGTTAGTTCAGATTGGCAATCTGATCGACTATCTCGCTAATTTGCGAGTTGAAATTCTTGGTTAGGTCAGCGAAGTATTTCTTAGGTTCCATTCCTGGCTCCGGGTGCGAGATGCGGCATACGAAATCGTTGTGGATAGTCAGAATGGAGTGGAGCAATGCGTCGGAATTCTCTTTCGAGCATTTGGCGCTGTATATTGAACTTGCCACGCACTCGGCGAAAAGCTCGCTGCATATATAATTGATGTTTTTCTTCAAATCACGTTTACTTGCCATAATATTGTTGAAATTTTAGATTAAACAAATACGTTTTATAATCAGCGACAAATATAGCCTTTTTTCTTTGATGTAAAACAATAAATGCAATAAAAAATGTTTTAATGATGATTAAATGTGATTTTTTTTTCTTATTCAGAATAAAAATCTTACATTTGCACGAAGAAAGCAGGCAGGGTGCTGATCCCGTATGTCTGCGGACTAACGTCATTAGGTGTTAGACATATATTAATGTTCAGTGGAGCAAAGCGTAAAGAGCAATATGGCTTGGGAATAGTAAACATTCCCTATGTAGGTTGTAACGCTTTCTTTTCATGATGCTCAGCGTCGCTTGCGGCGCAATCACTATCAGACTGACAACAACAAACAATTTAAAGTATTTTTTATGGAGAAAAGTGTTTTCCAGCAAGTCAGAGATGCCTTCACGCCGGTTCTGCCGGTTGGCTTGCGGACAGCAGTAGGTATTAAGGAAGGTGAGGCAACGACAAGCGTTGCTGATCAGGAAGTGATAAAGAAAATGTTCCCCAACACATACGGAATGCCTGTCGTGGAGTTCGTAGAAGGCGAGGAGCGAGGCACGGATCCTATCAACGTGGGTGTAATCCTGAGTGGTGGACAGGCTCCTGGCGGTCACAACGTAATAACCGGACTCTTCGATACCATCAAGAAAATCAATCCACATAGCAGACTTTTCGGATTCCTGCTCGGACCGGGCGGACTGGTAGATCACAAGTATATTGAAATTACTGAGACCTACATCAATGACTTCCGTAACACGGGCGGTTTTGATATGATTGGCTCCGGAAGAACCAAGCTCGAAAAGGAAGACCAATTTGAAAAAGGATACGAAATACTGAAATACCTCAACATCAAGGCGCTTGTCATCATTGGAGGCGACGATTCCAACACCAATGCATGCGTGTTGGCAGAGTACTACAAGATGAAGAACTATCCTGTTCAGGTGATAGGATGTCCGAAAACCATCGACGGCGACCTTAAATGTGAGCAGATAGAGGCGTCTTTCGGTTTTGACACGGCAACGAAAGTTTATTCAGAACTTATCGGAAACATTGAGCGCGATTGCAACTCGAGCCGTAAATACTGGCACTTCGTGAAGCTCATGGGGCGTTCTGCTTCGCATATTGCTTTGGAGTGTGCCTTGCAATGCCATCCTAACCTGTGCCTGATATCAGAAGAGGTGGAGGCAAAGGATCTGAGCCTCAACGATATCGTTGAAGACATCTGCCGTATGGTGAAATATCGTTCTGACCGTGGCATGAACTATGGAGTCGTGCTTATTCCTGAGGGACTTATTGAGTTCATTCCGGCAATCGGCAGACTCATTGACGAACTAAATGATCTGCTCGCCCTTCATGGCAAGGATTACAAGGACCTCTCGCCTATGGAGCAGAAGCAATATATTTTAGAACATCTATCTGAAGAGAACCTCAAAACGTTTGAAACGCTACCCGATGACGTGGCACGACAACTCTCGCTAGATCGCGACCCACACGGCAACGTTCAGGTTTCGCTTATCGAGACAGAACGTCTGCTTTCGAGAATGGTGGATGCAAAGCTGCAGGCCTGGAAAAAAGAAGGGAAGTTTAATGGAAGCTTCAACTCTATCCATCATTTCTTCGGTTATGAGGGACGTTGCGCTGCGCCTTCCAATTTCGACGCAAACTATTGCTATGCTCTTGGAGCAAGTGCAGCCCATCTCATCGCCAACGGCAAGACTGGCTATATGGCAGTGGTGCGCAATACTACAGCCAAACCAGCAGATTGGAAAGCGGGTGGAGTGCCTATCACGTCGCTCTTTAACGTGGAACGACGCAATGGAAAGATGAAGCCTGTTATACGCAAGGCGCTTGTTGACCTCAACGGCAGGCCGTTCAAGGAACTGGTTGAACACCGCGATGAGTGGTCGAAGGAGACATCGTTCGTATATCCCGGACCTGTGCAGTATTGGGGACCTTCTGAGCTCTGTGACCGCACTACCAAGACTCTCGCATTAGAGAGAGGAGGAAAAGCGTAGGGAAGATTCCTGAATATGATAATCCAGACCTCAAACCTTTCTACACTTCCTTTTATGGGGGTAAGGCCGGTTTGAGGTTTGGATGTTTATATATCTATAATAAATTAAACCATGACAACCAACAGAAGAAGAACCGTAAAGCCAACAGGGCGACGCTCCTCAACGAAGCATCGCCCCGTAACAAAGCGACGCTCTGAACATAAGATTGGAGGGGTGTTTGGGCTACTCTTCGGTACGCGTGCAAGGTTGGCATGGTGGACGGGAGGAATACTTATAGCTGTGGCGTATGTTTGGGCATTCTATTATTTCTTCGTTGGTCCATTCGGATTCAGATGGCGAGCTCTCTATGGTGATGCAAACTATCCGGGCGGCTATGAAATCAGAGGCATCGACATCAGCCACTATCAGGGAGATATAGATTGGGATCAGCTGCAGAATGCCATGATAGAGAAATGTCCCATCCGTTTCATTGTCATGAAGGCTACCGAGGGCTCAAGCAAGATAGATCCCTCATTCAAGTATAACTTCAAACAAGCTCTGGAATATGGCTATATCCGAGGAGCTTATCATTTTTGGAGCAACCACTCTTCGGCTCGTCAGCAGGCTTATTTCTTTCTCAACAACGTACCTCTCGAGTCGGGAGATCTCCCGCCAGTGCTCGATGTTGAGCACAAGCCGAAAGACAAGAGCGTGGAGGATTTCCAGCAGGACATTCTCACATGGCTTCATATCGTGGAAGACAGGTATCATGTAAAGCCGATAATCTATACATATTATAAATTCAAGAAGCAGTATCTCGACACTCCCGTCTTCGACGACTATCCTTACTGGATTGCTCATTACTATGTGGACAAAATAGAATACCAGGGCGAATGGAAGTTCTGGCAGCATACCGATGCCGGCAAACTTCCAGGCATCAAGGGCTACGTTGACTTCAACATTTACAATGGGTCATTCTATGATTTGAAAAGGCTCTGCATAGATTAATGTCACTTTGGGCTGTTGAGGCAATCTTTGAGAATCCTTTAATTCTTTGCCTTGTTTCCTGTTTCTATTCCCCTTGTTTGTGTTGCGTAAACCTATTATTCTTCTGATACAAGAAGGCGGTTTATGTTTGTCAAAACGTTGCTTTTTTGCTTGCTGAAAAGCTTTTAATGTTTTGTTTGTCTGCTTTATCGAAGATGATATAGGTCTTGGAATGAATGACTTTCAGAAGAAATAGTAAATCAAGACAAAAGCCAAAGCCCAAGAATTCTAATGACATGTCAACTTAAAAAAAACAAAAAGCTCAACAAAATCTTTTTGTTTGTAAATAATTTGCATTATCTTTGCATAATATAAGCTTCGGCTCGGGATAAGAAATGAATGGATTCATTTCATTCTGTTCCCTCATTTCCGGGATGCGTCGTATCAACAGATAAATTCAATCAAGGGTCCAAGCCTTTTGCTTACATGCAAACATGGCACATGAGACGATAGTCTGCGTATCGAACGTAAGACATAATGCACGTGAAACATAATACTAAGGTATATAAATTGTAGCAGGAAAGACCGTAATGGTCCAAAACATTTAATAGGTATGGCAAAATATAATATTAGAGAAAAGAAAACAAAAGAGGTGACTTATCTTAATCTTGTGAATCCTGAGCTGATGGAAACACTGGAAAACAGAATCATCGACTATATAGGAAACAAGAAGATGTATAAGGAGAAGGCATATTCAGCAAAGCGCCTGGCTTATGACATCGGTACTAACACTAGATATGTGTCTGCTGTGCTCAATGTTAGATTCGGCATGAACTACACCTCGTTCGTAAACCGCTACCGCGTTTCCGAGGCTATGCAGATACTCAAGGACGACCGGTATCGTGGGATGACGATGGAGGATGTAAGCAGCATGGTGGGATTCGCAAACCGGCAATCGTTCTACGCTGCCTTCTACCGCTTCGAAGGCATCACTCCAAGACAGTATAAGCTGTCGTCTGAACCGAAGCCTGAGAAAATGAAGGTGCCTGAGCCGATAGAGCAGGACACACAGGAGCAGTAACTGGAACATGGTTGCGTGAGATGCAGTCGCAGTAGCGACAATAGCAGTAGACAGCCAAGGCTCTGGCAGCATTGGGAAAGATTTCCCATAACCACCAAAAGGAAGAAATGGAAAACTATAAATACACAGACGTCAGGTTCGCAGACATACAGATACTACGATACAGACTTGAAGGCTTCGGACGATTGTCATTGCAGCAGAAGAAACTTATATATTGTCTTTCTGAGGCAACGCTATGGGGACGCGACATCACCTTCGACCAGTTCGGATTCCACAATCTCAAGATCAGAAAGGTCCTTGAAGCAATCTATAGCGGGTTCAAGGGCGACAGAAATCAAGAAGAGTACAGGTCGTTTGAAGAGTACCTCAGAAGGGTATGGTTCTCAAATGGAATTCATCATCATTATGGATGCGAGAAGTTTGAACCTCGTTTCTCAGAAGAATTCTTCGAAACGCAGGTGAGGGCATTGCCTGCCAGCCAATTGCCGCTAGACGACGGGCAGACCGTTGATGGGCTCATTGAAGAGCTGCGCCGCCCAATATTCGACCCGCACTATATGCCTAAACGCGTGTGTACAGAAGACGGCGTAGACATCGTGAAAGAGTCGGCATGCAATTTCTACCAGGGGCTGACACAGGAAGAAGTGGAAGAATACTATCGTGACCAGGCAAAAGATGACGGACCGGAACCGGTGTCGCACGGCCTCAACTCTACGCTTGTGAAAGGCACCGACGGACAAATCAGAGAAGACGTGTGGAGCGCTCAAGGGAAATATGCTCCGGCCATCAGTCATATAATATACTGGCTCAAGAAAGCCCAACAGCTGGCGCTCAACGAATCACAGGCGCAATACATCTCGACACTTGTGAAATATTATGAGACAGGCGACTTGAATACTTTCAACCGCTACTGCATAGAATGGGTAGGAGAGCATGAATCCGACGTTGATTTCGTAAACGGGTTCATCGAAGTGTATGGCGACCCTCTAGGACTGAAAGGCTCGTGGGAGGGCATAGTGGAATACAAAGACCATGAGGCGACACGGCGCACCAAGACTATAAGCGATGAGGCTCAGTGGTTTGAAGACCATTCGCCCGTAGACCTCCGCTTCAAGAAAGAGAAAGTGAAGGGAGTGACGGCACACGTGGTGAGGGCCGCAATGCTCGGCGGTGACGAATATCCGTCAACGGCAATCGGCATAAACCTTCCGAACGCCGACTGGATAAGGGCTGCACACGGCAGCAAGAGCGTCACGATAAGCAATCTTATCGACGCATACAATAAGGCTGCACACGGTAACGGATTCAAAGAAGAATTCATACAAGACAAGGAGATGGTGGAATTGATAGACAAATGGGGTGACCAATGCGACAATCTGCACACCGATCTGCACGAATGTCTGGGACACGGAAGCGGGAAACTGCTTGACGGAGTGTCGCCGGACGCACTCAAATCATATGGCAGCACGATAGAGGAGGCGAGGGCGGACCTTTTCGGTCTGTATTTCATAGCGGATCCAAAGCTGCTGCAGCTCGGAATCCTGGACAACAGCGAGGCATATCATGCAGCATATTATTCTTATATGCTCAACGGACTCATGACTCAGCTCGTGAGAATTGCGCCAGGCAACAAGATTGAGGAGGCACACATGCGCAACAGGGCTCTAATAGCCAGGTGGTGTTATGAGAAGGGAAAGAAGAACAGTGTGGCCGAGTTATATACCGACAACGGGAAGACTTACTTGCGCATAAACGACTACGAGGCTCTCCGCCGACTGTTTGCCCAACTCCTTGCTGAGATACAACGCGTGAAAAGCGAGGGAGACCTCGAGGCGGCAAGACTGCTCGTGGAGACTTATGGCGTGAATGTGGACGAGAAACTCCACAAAGAAGTACTCGACAGATATGCCAGGCTTGACCTTGCGCCATATAAGGGCTTTCTGAATCCGAAGCTCACGCCTGTTACGGACGACAGAGGGGATGTAAAGGATATTCTTGTTGACTATTCTGAGGACTACGACCAGCAGATGATGAGATACGGCAAGGAATATGGAGCTTTGTAGAATTATGAAACCATACAAGACATGGAACAGCAACAAGTACAGGATACCATAAAACTTATTAAACGAGGCTTCTCGCTGCAGATGAATGGTGTGGCGTCGGCATCGATGAGAGAGAAAGGCATCGGGGGATACCTGAATTGGGGAATCCAGCTGCCAGCGCTCCGCAACATAGCACAACAGTACGGCAAGGATTATGACCTGGCCGCTGCCCTGTGGAAAGAAAACGTCAGAGAGTGTAAGATCCTAGCCACGTTGATAATGCCAGCCGAAAGGATGAGTTCAGACCTCGTTGACCTTTGGATGGAGCAGACTACGACTCAAGAGATGGCAGAATACGCCACATTCAACCTGTTTCAATATACGGACAGCGCGTCGCTCCATGCCTTTGCGTGGATAGCTTCAGACAAGACTCTGGAGCAGATTTGCGGTTTCAACCTGCTCTCGTGTCTCTTCAGAAAAGGAGCAGAACCAGATGATAGAGACATCAATGAATTTTTAGACCAGGCAATAGCGGCCCTCGCCGACAATTCCATGGCTGTGAGACATGCCGCAAACAACAGTCTCGTGGCTTTTGCAGATATGGGGGAGTTGCAGGAAAAAATAGTAGAGGCGGCAATGAGAAAGTGCATGTAGAAGTGTACTTTTTTTCGTGTAGTACACGTAAATATAAAATAAAGTAGTATTTTTGTACGCAGAAACGGTTCATGCACGTTTTTTAAAAGTGCTGACCGTGGCAAAGAACAGGAAATAACAGAAGGCGAAGGTTGACCGTCGGCATGTCGTCCGTCAACGTCATGAAGTTTTGTTGTCACCAATTCATTAGATTGGTTTTGGTCCAAAGAATTCCGTTGACTTTCAATTTGCCAATTTTCAACTCTTCGGCTAATAAAAATAACATATAAAAATGGAAACAGGAAAAGTTGATGTCCTGCTCGGTTTGCAGTGGGGCGATGAGGGAAAAGGAAAAGTTGTAGACGTACTGACACCAAACTATGATGTCATTGCCAGATTCCAGGGCGGTCCAAACGCTGGACACACGCTGGAGTTCGAAGGAGAGAAATACGTACTGCGCAGCATCCCGTCAGGTATTTTCCAGGGTGGAAAGACAAACATCATCGGAAACGGAGTAGTTCTGGCTCCTGACCTCTTCATGGCAGAGGCCAAAGAACTGGAGAAAAGCGGACACCCGCTCACCAAGCGTCTGAAAATATCAAAGAAAGCCCATCTCATCATGCCTACACACCGACTGCTCGACGCCGCATACGAGGCAAGAAAGGGCAAGAACAAGGTCGGAACGACAGGAAAAGGCATCGGACCGACATATACAGACAAAATCTCACGTACAGGACTTCGTGTAGGAGATATCTTCGACAACTTCGAACAGAAATATCAGCAGCATAAAGCACGCCATGAAGAGATGCTCAAAGACCTCGGCTATACCGACTACGACATAACCGACGTGGAGAAGACATGGATGGAAGGTATAGAATACTTGCGCCAGTTTGAGATTGTTGACTCTGAGCATGTCATCAACAAAGTGCTGAGAGACGGCAAAACCGTGCTCTGCGAAGGCGCACAGGGCACTATGCTTGACGTTGACTTCGGTAGCTATCCGTTCGTAACATCTTCAAACACTATTTGTGCGGGGGCCTGCTCAGGACTCGGCATAGGCCCCAACAAGGTTGGAGAGGTTTACGGCATTATGAAGGCTTACTGTACACGTGTCGGAGCTGGTCCGTTCCCTACAGAGCTTTTCGACGAGACCGGAAGCAGACTGCGTGATATCGGACACGAATATGGAGCCGTTACAGGAAGAGAGCGCCGCTGCGGATGGATCGACCTCGTTGCACTTCGCTACGCTATAATGATAAACGGAGTTACACAGCTCATCATGATGAAGAGCGATGTGCTCGACGGATTCGACACAATCAAGGCTTGCGTGGCCTACCGCAAGGATGGAGTCGAGACTCGTGATTTCCCATTCGATATCGAGCATGGCATAGAGCCTGTATATACAGAACTGCCAGGATGGAAAAAAGACATGACAAAGATAACGAGAGAAGACCAGTTCCCGAAAGAATTCAAAGACTACATCGAATTCCTCGAGACGGAACTCGAGACTCCTATAAAAATCGTGTCGGTCGGTCCGGATAGAGAACAGACAATCGTAAGAAATTAACATATAGACATAAATACAACAGATGAGCAAACCATCAATACCCAAAGGCACGCGCGACTTCACTCCAGCGGAGATGGCGAAACGAAACTATATTTTCGATACAATTCGCTCCGTTTACGCCCTCTACGGCTTCAAGCAGATAGAGACACCCGCTATGGAGACGTTGCAGACGTTGCTCGGAAAATATGGCGAGGAGGGTGACAAACTCCTCTTCCGTGTGCTCAACAGCGGAGACTATCTCACCAAGGTGAGCGACGAACAGCTGGCAGAACGAAATTCGCTTGCACTCTCTTCAAAAATCTGCGAGAAAGGATTGCGCTATGACCTCACCGTGCCGTTTGCACGCTTTGTCGTGATGCACAGAGATGAAATCCAGTTGCCTTTCAAGCGTTATCAGATTCAGACTGTGTGGAGAGCAGACCGTCCACAGAAAGGCCGTTACAGAGAGTTCTATCAATGTGATGCCGACATCGTGGGCAGCGATTCGCTGCTCAACGAGGTGGAGTTGGTGCAGATAATGGATACCGTATTCCAGCGTCTTGGAATAAGAGTACAGATAAAAATCAACAACCGAAAGTTGCTATCAGGAATTGCCGAGATTGTAGGAGAGGCTGAAAAGATAGTGGACATTACGGTGGCTATCGACAAGCTCGACAAAATCGGTCTCGACAAGGTGAACGAAGAATTGAGAACTGACGGAATAAGTGAAGAAGCGATAGCCAAGTTGCAGCCTGTCATAACTTTATCCGGAAGCAATGAAGAAAAACTCAAGGTCATGGAAGACTTCCTTGCTTCGTCTGAAGTGGGCATGAAGGGAATAGAGGAACTTCGTTTTATTCTGAATGCCGCATCACAGGTTGACCTGAAAAACGAACTTCAGCTCGACCTCACGTTGGCTCGTGGACTCAACTATTACACAGGGGCAATCTTTGAGGTCAAGGCGTTGGACACTCCAATGGGAAGCATCACAGGCGGAGGACGCTACGACAACCTCACAGGAATCTTCGGAATGCCAGGAATAAGTGGAGTGGGAATTTCATTCGGAGCCGACAGAATATATGATGTGCTTAACACTCTTGACCTCTATCCAAAGGAGATAACGACCGACACCCAACTGCTCTTCATAAATTTTGGAGAGAAAGAAACCTGCTATTGTCTTCCTGTCGTTGCCAAAGCCAGACAGAACGGAATACGCACGGAGATGTTCCCTGATGCAGCGAAGATGAAAAAGCAGATGGCATACGCCAATGCCAACGCCATACCATATGTGGCTCTCGCCGGCGACGACGAGATACAGAAAGGGGTGGTGACGCTCAAGAATATGGAAACAGGAGAGCAGGAACAAGTAACACCAGAACAACTGATAGAAATTGTGAAGGGATAATACGTATATCGAGTGCCGGCAGTAAGTAGTTTCTGTCGGCACTTTTTCGATTAAGCCCCCAGCGTAATTATAGTAGGCATATAGTGCCTGGAAATTTTGAAGACCATCATAATATGATTTATTGCGTAACGACCATTATAATATGATTTATTGCATAATCGCCACCATATATATTATGTATATTATGTAGTAGGATTTCTGAAAGCCTATCCGGCATCTGTCATCATGGCATTCCATCAGGATGCCAGTACTCCATTCACTATCCGTTACGAGGCAATTCACAATTTCAAATACCAAAACAAATACATTTATAACATAAAACAAATGAAAATTAAAAAATCGATTGCAGACCTGGCAACTCCATTGCACACGATTCTGACAATGGTCCTTGCAGTGCTTGCCATCTCGTCGTTCAGGGCAGACAAGACAAAGACAATCTTCATGATAGGAGACTCAACGATGGCTAACAAAGACATCAGCGGAGACAAGCAAGAGAGAGGGTGGGGAATGATGCTGCAGAACTATTTCGACGACGGCATCATCGTGGACAACCACGCCATGAACGGACGCTCATCGAAGAGCTTCATCAACGAAGGCAGATGGAAAGCTGTGCTCGACAGGATAATGCCCGGCGACTACCTCATAATACAGTTCGGCCACAACGACGAGAAAACTGACTCGGCTCGCCACACCACACCAGGAACCACCTTCGACGCCAACCTCAGACGCTTTGTAAGGGAAGCAAGAGAAAATGGCGCCACGCCGATACTCATGAACAGCGTGGTGCGCCGCAACTTCAGCGACTCAAAGACGGCTGTTGCCGACGATGACCTGCGTGACAACTCCTCAAAACAACTCGCCGAGGGCGACACCCTGATAGACACCCACGGTGAATATCTCGTCTCGCCAAGGCGCGTGGCCAAGGAAATGGGTGTAGTCTTCGTTGACGCAAACAAGATTACACACGATTTGGAACAGTCGATGGGAAAAGAAGGTTCCAAGAAACTGCACATGATATTCAAGCCGGGAGAAACTCCATCGCTGCCAGACGGAAGGCAAGACAACACACACTATAACATCTTTGGCGCCAACAAGGTTGCAGGATTGCTCGCCGACGCCCTTTGCAGACAAGTGGCCGAGCTGGCAAAACATCACGTATACTATGACATTTATGTGTCGAAAAACGGCAGCGGACAATTTGACGACCTCGAGTCTGCGGTGGCAAGCGCTCCAAAAGGCAGGAAAGTCACAATCGCCGTGTCGGGAGGAGAATGGAAAAAGCCTGAGGCCATGAAGGGAAAGAAGGTGAAGTTCGTGTTGACACGAGGAGCAAAGTTCCTTTGATATTTATAAAGTAGAGTTTGCAAAATGGTCATAAACATAAGGAGTATTTTGATATAAATCATTTTTTGAAAAATTAAAACATGCACAAATGTTAAGATTTTGTCTGAAATGTTGCATTTTATTCCCTAATTTATTATTTTTGCAGAACAAAGGAAACATATTTCCAATAAAACTGAACCATAATTCTAAAGAACTAAGAAAAATAATTCAGAAAAACGGAGAATAATTCTAACTAAATACACGTAATTTTTATTAAACTATGAGCGAAAAAAGAGTTTATACCTTCGGCAATGGTAAGGCTGAAGGTAAGGCAGACATGAGAAACCTGCTCGGAGGTAAGGGTGCCAACTTGGCGGAAATGAACCTTATCGGCGTACCAGTACCTCCAGGATTCACTATCACTACAGACGTTTGTAATGAATACTTCGAGAAAGGAAAGGAAACCGTAGTAAGTCTCCTCAGAGATGAGGTAATCGCTTCGGTACACCATATAGAAGGACTGATGAACAGCAAGTTCGGCGACATTGAGAATCCATTGCTCGTCAGCGTGCGTTCAGGGGCAAGAGCTTCAATGCCAGGCATGATGGACACAATCCTCAACCTCGGTCTCAACGACGAAGTGGTGAGGGGATTGGCAAAGAAGACCGGCAACGAGCGTTTTGCATACGACAGCTACCGCCGCTTCGTGCAGATGTACGGAGACGTGGTGCTCGGAATGAAGCCAGTAAACAAGGAAGCCATCGATCCGTTTGAGGCCATCATAGAGAAAGTGAAGGCACAGCGCGGAATCTCTCTCGACAACGAAATGACAGTAGACGAGCTCAAGCAGCTCGTAGACCTCTTCAAGAAAGCCATTAAGGAGCAGACCGGCAAGGACTTCCCTACAGATCCTATGGACCAGCTCTGGGGCGCCATCTGCGCCGTGTTCGACAGTTGGATGAACGAGCGTGCCATCCTCTACAGAAAGATGGAAGGAATCCCGGCAGAGTGGGGAACAGCCGTTTCTGTAATGGCTATGGTATTCGGAAACATGGGCAACACATCGGCAACGGGTGTTTGCTTCAGCCGCGACGCCGCGACTGGTGAGAACGTGTTCAACGGTGAGTACCTCGTAAACGCACAGGGCGAAGACGTGGTAGCAGGTATCCGCACACCACAGCAGATCACAAAGCTCGGCTCACAGCGTTGGGCTGAGCAGCAGCAGATACCAGAAGAGGAGCGTGCAACCAAGTATCCTTCAATGGAAGAGGCCATGCCGGAAATCTTCGCTCAGCTGGACGCTCTGCAGCACAAGCTAGAGAAGCACTATCACGATATGCAGGATATGGAGTTCACCGTACAGGAGGGCAAACTGTGGTTCCTGCAGACACGTAACGGAAAGCGCACAGGTACCGCAATGGTAAAGATAGCCATGGACCTGCTCCACGAGGGCGAGATCGACGAGAAGACAGCACTCAAGCGTTGTGAGCCAAACAAACTTGACGAGCTCCTACACCCCGTATTCGACAAAGACGCTCAGAAGAAAGCCAAGGTCCTCACACGCGGTCTTCCTGCATCTCCAGGTGCAGCATGCGGACAGATCGTATTCTTTGCCGACGACGCAGAAAAATGGCATGAGGCTGGTCGACGCGTCATAATGGTGCGCATCGAGACAAGTCCGGAAGACCTTGCAGGTATGGCTGCCGCAGAGGGTATTGTAACCGCACGTGGCGGTATGACATCACACGCAGCCGTTGTGGCCCGAGGTATGGGTAAATGCTGTGTTTCAGGTGCCGGTGCGTTGAACGTTGACTATAAGGCAAGAACTGTAGAAATCGACGGTGTCACACTCAAGGAGGGCGACTACATCTCGCTCAACGGTTCTACAGGTGAAATATATTTCGGCGAGGTGAAGACAAAGCCAGCAGAGGTGACAGGTGATTTCGCCGACCTCATGAAGCTTTGCGACAAATATACGAGACTCGTGGTTCGTACCAATGCAGACACACCACACGACGCCCAGGTTGCACGCAACTTCGGAGCCGTAGGTATCGGACTATGCCGTACAGAACACATGTTCTTCGACAACGAGAAGATCAAGGCAATGCGTGAAATGATTCTCTCCGACACAGTAGAAGGACGCAAGAAGGCGCTCGAGAAGCTGCTGCCTTATCAGACTAAGGACTTCTACGGAATCCTCAAGGCCATGGACGGATGCCCTGTAAACATCCGCTTGCTCGACCCACCATTGCATGAGTTCGTGCCACACGATCTCGCAGGTCAGCAGACAATGGCAGAGGAGATGGGTCTTACCGTAGCAGAGATTCAGAAGCGCGTTGACAGTCTGAGCGAGCATAACCCTATGCTCGGACACCGCGGCTGCCGTCTCGGAAACACATATCCAGAGATCACAGAGATGCAGACAAAAGCAATCCTCGGTGCTGCCGTGCAGCTGAAGAAGGAAGGCTTCAATCCAGAGCCGGAAATCATGGTGCCGCTCATTGGTATCGTCAACGAGTTCGACATGCAGGAGCAAGTTATCCGCTCTACAGCCAATAAGATTTTCGATGAGGCTGGTGTTGAAGTTGAATTCAAGGTCGGCACGATGATCGAAATTCCTCGTGCAGCCCTTACGGCTGGTTACATCGCAAAGAAGGCTGAATACTTTAGCTTCGGTACAAACGACCTCACTCAGATGACTTTCGGCTACAGCCGCGACGACATCGCAAGCTTCCTGCCAGTATATCTGGACAAGAAGATTCTGAACGTAGACCCATTCCAGGTGCTCGACCAGACAGGTGTCGGTCAGTTGATAGAGATGGCAGTCGACAATGGCCGTAAGACCCGTCCAAACCTTACATGCGGTATCTGCGGTGAGCATGGTGGTGAGCCTTCATCAGTCAAGTTCTGCCATAGAGTAGGTCTCAACTACGTAAGCTGCTCTCCATTCCGCGTGCCAATCGCACGTCTCGCAGCCGCGCAGGCTGCTGTAGAGGAATAATCCTAGAATGCTGAAAATTAGCGAATCGAGTAGGAGGTAAACACTAATCATAGGTGTTTATCTCCTACTTTCATGTTTACCGACCTCTCACACCACCGTACATGCGGTTCCGCATACGGCGGTTCCTATTT
>NZ_FR892519.1:0-10244 GCF_000436015.1 Prevotella sp. CAG:592
GCAAACTTACACATTTTATGTGAATTACGGACACTTACATTACTTTTTTTTAGGGACGTCCAACAGAAAAGTGTCATTCGACTTTTTATCATATAGAATTCTCCCCCTAACGTGGGGAATGAAACCCCACATTAGGGGGTGATGTTCCCCACGCTGTGGGGGAAAAATCAAGGCCAGGAAACATAGTTGGAAACTTGCCAAATGTAAGGAGCAAGAGACATGTCACCTCGTATACAAAATAAAAGATGGAAAGCTACACATTGAACTTTCCACCTTTTATTATTTAATAGAAATAAAATCTATATCATTACTCTGCCGGAATCCAGCGTGGGTCACCGAGATTCTTGTAAGAAGAGTTCTGCACTGTAAAGTCAGCACCAGTCTTGGCAGGATTAGCCCAGAGCTGGGCAGATGTCTCAGAAATCTGAGAACCGATCTCATAACCAGAGTTCCAGTTGAAGTCACTTGTATATACAGTGCCAGTAGCATCGATATCCTTCAGACTGCTACCCTTCACTGTCTGCGCTGCATCCTTGAAGTCGTAGTATGCTCCGATGAGAGAGTTTGTACAAGCTACTGTAACTCCTGTCTGCTTCTGCAAGTCGAAGTATGGCTTGGTGGCAGGAACACAGTTCCAGATTGTGCAGTGGTCGAGAGTAATAGAGAAGTTAGCCTGGCTTGTATTCGTCAACACAGAGTTGATTGTGTTGAGAGTACTGTTGGTAATGCTGACTGTTCCCAAAGTCAATGATTTCTGGTCCTTGGTATTCACGATACCATAAGTACCAATGTTTGTCAATACACAGTCATTTATCTTGATAGCATTGACGGTAGAATTCACGATACTCTGGAAACGGAAGATACCACGGATATCCTTAACATCACACTTCTCCATCTCGAGAGAGTTGAGAGTGAAAGTACCAGACTGGTTCAATACGTAACCGTCTGAGTTGGCACCATACTGGAGATTGAGGTTATAGAAACGGACAACATCCATGCTTGATGAGTCGAAGGAAACGCCCTTGAACTTGACAGTTGCCTTAGACTCGCCGGCTGCTCCCCAGAAATAGACAGACTTGATATTCTCCGGAACCTTGATTGTAGAGGTCTGTGCCTCCTCATTCAGAGCGGTATATTCCATTCCCTGTGGGAATACAACAACAACCTTGTCTGAAGTGGCATTAGCAAGAAGGTCTTTCACGTCATCGCCAGCAGCTACGTTGATAACCTCGTATCCGTCAGGGAAAGGTTCAGTGGTGGTGAACTTCATCTTACCACGAACGTTCTCGCCGTTGAGCAGCTGCACAGTGTAAGAAGTCTTTGCATTGAGACCACTGATTGTGAGTTCACCGGCAGCAACCTCGTCTGCAGTTACAGGCTGTGAAACGAGCACCTCATCGTCTTTTACAATCTGTGCTTCAGTAATCTGTTTGCCAGCCTTGAAGCTGACCTTCACGGTCTTTGAACCAGGCACAACATCGAGGATAATCTGCTCAGACTTGGTTGTGAAGCTATAGTTTGATTCTGTATCATCAAGATACTTCCATGTAGAGCCCTTGCCGTTTGTAGCACAGCTCTTGATACGGAAGTAATACTTTGTAGAACCCTCAAGTCCTGTCATAGTGTAAGGAGAAGTAGTGATTCTCGCATCCTCCTTATCACCGAAATAGATGCTATGCTCAGTTGTTTCAACCTCATCGAAAAGAGTGTCGGTGCTGATTTCTATTACGTAGAACTCTGCATCTGGCATCTTCTTGAATGTAACCTCAGCCTGGTCCTCACCTGGGCTTACGGAAACCTTGGAGGAATGGAACAGACGGTCGTAAGCAGGATCAACGTCCCAGTCGTTCGTCTCAGTACAAGCGGTGAACGACGCACCTCCGAGGAGCATCATAGCTCCGAAGAGAGCCTTGCTTATTATTGATTTATTCAGTTTCATCTTGATTTCTAAAATTTAAAATTATTTATGGAGGAATCCATAAGAATTCTGCAATGAACCCTCAGACTCGTTGATGGTACTACTGTAGATTGGCAGGAGATAGCGGTTCTTCACCTTCTCATTCAAGCCACCGCTGATGAACTCGAGGTTTGCTACATTAGTCTTTTTGGTGTTAGACTCCTTAGCCTCGTCGCCCCAGAATGTAACATACTTATAGTCAGCAGCATTCTCAGGAGCCTCGGTGTCATACCAGCGTACAGACTTCATGTCGATCTTAACGAGTCCGTTCTCTGTATAAGTCTTATAGTAGAGCTTTGTAGGATACTCATAAATCTGAGTCATATAGTCATTCTTCATCTGGTCGATCTTGGCGCTAAGCAAGTTCCAACGCTCCAGCTCGTACTTACGAACACCCTCACCAGCGAACTCCAGAGCGTTCTCGTCAACGATGGCGTTGAAGAAAGCGTCCTTGTCTGAAGAGATGCCATCGATATAAGCCTTTGCCTCAGCCTTGTCAGCGTCAGCATAGGCACGCTCGTGAACGAGAGCAAGAGCCTGACGGGCAGTCAGACCGCAACCGCCGGTAGCGACATCAGGATTACCGTTGAGTTCGTTCATCACCTCAGCATACCAAAGAAGGACCTGAGAGTAACGAAGCTTCACATAGTTGATACCAGTACCGAACTTGGCATTCTTGATCTTTGCGATAGCAGACCAGTCGTCGCTGAACTTGCGAACGTCCCACTTTCCGCAATAGATGTTGAATGGTTTGTTGCCGAGCATAGTCTCTGTGGTAACGCCATTGTCAACCTTGATTTCGAAGTTGGCACATGTAACGTCGCGACGAGTATCCTTGCCGCTGTGGTCGTACTTCCAGAAGAGAGTAGAAGGCAACTGAACGTTAGCTGAAGAGTTTCCCTTCAGAGCATAAGCACAGTTGTCAGCAAAACGCACACCGATACCATAGCCCAACTCGCTGGAGTTGCCCAATCCCATAGGAACCTCGAAAAGGTTCTCCTGATACTGGGTGTCGAGAGTCTGCCTGTTGATGAGTGTCCACTCATCCTCGAAGCTTGGGTTCAGCTGGTGCTTGCCAGAACTGATGACAGCATTGAGATGTGTCAGCGCAAGGTTGTAATACTTCACGCGGTCTTCATCGCTGCAACGCTGTGTAGGATATGTAGGATCACTATTCTCTGTAGCTGTTACATATCCCTCCTTTGCAGCCTCACGAATAGCCCAACCAGAACGCTGAAGTGCAATCTGAGCGAGGAGAGCGTGAGCATAACCCTTTGTGGCATGCTCTGTGGTATAGCTGCTCTGACCAGCCCAAGGCAGATAGTTGATTGCCTCTTCAAGGTCATTGATTAGATAGTCCATAATCACATCACGGTCTGTCTTGCCGGTATTTATGTTAGAGAGGTCGTTCTTTGTAGGCTCTGTCTTGAATGGAACATCACCCCAGTTACGTATCAACTCATGATAAAGCATAGCTCTGAGAGTGAGCGCCTCGCCCTTATACTGAAGGAGCTGCTTTTCTGACTTGTCAGTTGTCTCTGGAGAAATTCCCTTGAGACCCTCAATGATATTGTTGCAATACTCGATACTCTCATAGAGGTGATCCCATGCATCACGAGACTTTGCGAAAGAAGCGTCGTTGTCGGCATAATAGTTGTTCAGATCACGGCCCTTACCCTCAGCCTTGGCATTCGACTCGCCATAGGCATTAGCAAACTCAACGTCGGAGTTAGCCATAAAGGTATAGCAAAGCACCTGAGAATATGTGTAGTCCTCACAGAGAAGGCCATAAGCCTTGTTGAGCACATTCTTGGTATAATATGTTGACTGCCAAACGTTGCTTGCGTCGGTGTCTGACGGTGATTTCTGGTCAAGGAAGTCGCTGCACGAAGAGAACGTAGCCAGGGCGACACCTCCCAACAATATCGTCTTTAATATATTTTTCATTTTGTTTTACTCCTTATTATATATTAGAATGATACGTTAACTCCGAATACATACAGACGGCTCTTTGGATAAGAAGCATAGTCTACACCCGGAGACATTCGAGACTTCTTGCTACTTGAGTCAACCTCTGGGTCGTTGCCTGAGTAACCTGTGATAGTAAGAAGGTTGTAGCCTGTGAAATAGAAACGCACGTTATTGAGGAACAAGTTCTTGAGCAATGACTTAGGAAGCGTGTAACCGATTGTGAGATTCTGAAGACGCAGGAAAGAAGCGCTCTCCACGAAGTAGTCGAGGAGATACATCTTGCTTACAGATACAGGGTTGTAGATGCTTGCGTTAGCGTTGATCTCGTTCAAGCGAGCGATAACGTTAGCCTCGTCACCACCATAATACTGTGCTACGTTTGTCGGATTAGCCAATGACAGACCGTTTGCAGGGTCGATGTTTGTATATCTGTTCAGGAAATCACGGTTGAGGTTGTATCCCTTGCGTGTATCGTGGAAGAATGAAGAACCGAGCTTTGTTCCGTTCACGATCTTGTTGCCGAACTGATAGTTGAAGAATACAGAAGCGTCGAAGCCGTAGAATGTAGCGTTGAAACCGAAACCACCAGCCCATGGAGCGATGGTGTTGCCGAGCTTCTCCTTAACCACATTGCCTTCCTCGTCAACCTTCAGCTTTGGAGAACCAGGCTGCAGAGTACCGATTACTGTAGAGCTCTTGTCGAGCAGACCCTCGCGGAGCTGCCATTTCTTGCCATCCCATGTGAGTTCACCGTTAGGATTCTTCTCTGCATCGTATGCTGTATAGTAGCCACGTAGTCTGTAGCCCCATACTTCACCAAGGGAACCTCCCTCAACGACACGGAAGTTCTGACCTGTGTTCACGTCAGGAATAGTATAGTTTGTATCCCACTCAGAACCAGTGTTCAACTCGTCGATCTTGTTCTTGTTGTAAGAGATGTTTGCAGTCATGCTGAGAGTGAAGTTCTTCTTCTCGATGATTGAAGCATTCACAGCGAACTCAACACCCTTGTTAGATGTCTGACCGAAGTTCTTGTACATGAAGTTATAACCTGAGCTTGAAGAAATCTTGCTCAGCATCAGAAGGTCTTTGGTAGTGTTCCAATATAAATCCAAGTTACCGTTGATACGGCTGTTGAAGAATCCGAAGTCGAAACCGAGGTTACGTGTGATAGTAGTCTCCCACTTCAGGTCATTGTTTGACTTTGAGTTTCCGAGTTCCATCACAGTTCCAATCTCGCCACCGAAATATGGCTCTTTCAGTTTGCTGTAGTCGTTAGGGAAAGAGAATGGCTGATAGATGCTGCCAGAAGGGATACGGTTGTTACCGGCCTCACCATAGCTCAGACGGAGCTTCAAGTTAGAAAGCCAGTCAACAGACTTCATGAAGTTCTCCTCGCTGATACGCCATCCGAGGGCTACAGCAGGGAAGAAGCCCCAACGGTTGCCAGAAGCGAACTTGCTTGAACCGTCGGCACGGAATGTAGCTGTCAAAAGATATTTGTCAGCATAGGTATAGTTCACACGTCCGAAGAAAGACGCCATGTTGTCCTTGGCACCGATTCTGTTGGCGTTAGTCTGATCCTTGCTAGCACCCTGATGGGCGAGTACCTCATCGATAGAGAAATCTGTTGGGAAATTGATTGTATAAGAATAATAATCCTTCTGCAATGAGCTTGACCACTCCTGACCAACCAACACATTCAAACGGTCGCCCTTTGCGAAGGCATCCTTAGTATCGTATGTCAGGGTGTTGGCGTTACGCCAGTTGCGCACGTCTGTGCGGGAGAACTTAGACTTTGGAGCACCGGCACCTGTATTGTCGTTACGTGTAGCGAGCTTGTCCCAAGCCTGGTCAGTATTTTCAAATCTCCATGTGAAACCTAATTCAGAGCGGAAAGTGAAATGCTTGAACGGCTTCCAGTTCAAACCTGCATTGTAGTCCTGACGGAAACGACGCTGCTGCTTGTAAGTACCGCTCATACGGTCGTATGGATTGATATCGGTATTTGACGACTCGTCAGCATCGTCATCACTTGATGCGTTAAGTGGTTCAACAGGACGGTATGTGATTGCCTTGTTGATGATTGAGTTTGAGGCGCTTGCGTCGTTGGTATCGCCACCTGAGTTAAGACCGTCGACTACAGAATATGCCAAACGGGCATTGAAGTCGAGTGTCAACCATTTGTTCAACTTGCTGTTCAACTTAGCATTAACGTTGTTCTTGCTGAAGTTTGAACCCATCATGATGCTCTTGTCGTCGGTACGAGAATAGCTGACGTTGAACTTTGTCTCCTTGGAGCCACCGCTTACAGATATGTTGTAAATCTGCTGCAGACCGGTTCTGCCGAAGAGCTCATCCTGCCAGTTGCGACCGGTAACAGACTTCCAGATATCCATATCTCTCCAGTCACCATACTCCTGCTCCTTGCCATACTGAGTCTCATACTGATACTTGGCATAGTCGTATGGAGAGAGGACGTCGAGTTCCTTCATCACCTTGCGCACACCGAGAGAAGCGCTGAAGTTCACCTGTACTTTGCCTTCCTTACCGCTCTTGGTAGTAACGATTACAACACCGTTGGCACCACGTGCACCATAGATAGCCGTTGATGAAGCATCCTTCAACACGTCGATGCTCTCGATATCGTTAGGCGCAATGTCGCTGATTGAGCTGACAGGGAACCCGTCAACGATGTAGAGAGGAGTGTTGTCCTGAGAAAGAGAACCACCACCACGCACACGAATCTTCACATCGGCATCTGGTGAACCTTCTGTTGTAGTAACAGTCACACCAGCCATCTTACCCTGGATAGCCTCAGAGGCTGTAGATACAGGGATGTTTGCCAAATCCTTGGCGCTGACAGAAGTGACAGAACCGGTAAGATCCTTTTTCTTCACCGTACCGTAACCGATTACAACGACATCATTCAAGGTTGTCGCTTCGTCCTCCATTACGATGTTAACACTGCTCTTGCCGCTAACATTGACAGTAGCAGTCTTCATACCGATGTATGAAACTGTAATCTGTTTGCCACCGGAAAGTTTGATGGAGAAGTTACCGTCAAGATCGGTAACAGCCATGTTCTTGGCTCCTTTCTCCTGGATGGTAGCTCCGATGATCGGCTCACCAGTGCTATCCTTCACATTTCCTTTTAGCGACTGCGCTGACAGACTGCCTACGAAGAACAGCATAAGCGCAATAAGTCCTAGTCGAAAAGTTTTTAAATTACCAAACATAGTTTTTACTAATAAAAATAAAATAATTAAAAAGATATTGCAAAGTTACAATTTTTCAAAATATAAACAACATAAAGAGGTGTCAAACTGCACTTAATGCGTAAAAAACTCCACAAACCATATATATTTCAATGGCAAACAACTTGTTTTGCAATGAAAACATAAGGCAAAAGGAGCGCACACCAAAAGAAGATGCGCGCACCCTTTAATATTTATACCAATGAAAAACTTCTATAAATTACTTCACGATTTTAGTCGTTTTCATGCTGCCGTCATTCATTTTCTGAACCATGATGAGCACACCACGCTGACTGCCGTCGACACGCACACCCTGGAGGTCATAGAACATTGTAGATACAACATTCTCGCCATCCACTTTCATGCTGTTGATGCCTGTGGTAGTTGTTGAACCTCCACCGAAGCCTCCCATTGCATTTGCTGCACGCACGAGATAATCGGCAGCTTTCTTGCCATCGGCAATTGTCCATGATGTAGACGATGTCATGCCAACGAACAGCTCATCGCAGAACACTGCGTATGCCTTAGCTCCTTCGGATGCAGCCCATGTAATGGTGTTGCCTTCGGATGCCAAGAGACCGAGTCCCACCTGTGCGCAGTCTGCATCAGGAGTCCATGTAGGGAACACTTTGTCAAGAGCATACTCAGCTGCCTGGTCAGCAGTGAGGATTGTCTCCATCTCGTTTACTTTATTGTCCTTTGTGAACTTCAGCACGTTAGAAGCAGGAGAAACCACATTGCCCTGGGCATCCATTGTGTTAAACTCTACGAACTTGTCGGCAGGAACGTTCATTCCACCAACAGTGAAACGGTCCTTGATAATCATGTCTGGCTGAAGAAGAGTTGTGTTCAAGTATGCCAGACGAGGAGTTCCTCCCCACGCACGACCATAGTTGAAGGTCTCTGCACAGTTGTCTACAACACATTCGTTCATCACGTAGCCCCATTTTGAACCGTCTGTATAAGGAGCTGCTATAGTACAACCACCCTTACCATCGGCACTACGTTTCTCAACAACGAACTTACACCTATTATAATATACATCGCCACCACCGCAGAGGAAGTCAACAGTACCATGGATTTCTGAGTCTTCCCAATAATACTTACCTCCATTGTTGTTGCTATAGTATGTATCCTGATAAGAAAGCATCTTCACATTCTTGCAGATGGTTCCGTCACCCTTGTCCTGCAGACAAACCGCACGACCGGCAGAACCAGAACTGTAGTAGTCAAGTGCGTTCTGAAGAGTCAGGTCCTGTATATATAGATTCTTTCCTGTAACATAGAGAGTCGCTGTTGTTCCGATTCCCTCGTTCTTCACATCCGGAGCATTCTTGATGATGGTCTTGTCCATACTCTGACCGATGATAGAGATATTGTTTCCAGAAACAGCGGTCAGCGCAACCTTACCGAGGTCGTATGTTCCGTCTGGCAGGAAGATACATGTGCGCTCAGTAGCGCTGCTGTTTGCATTGGCAAGATCGAGCATAGTGAGGAAGTTGCCGCCGTTGCCTGGCTGGCAGACATAATATCCGAGTTCGTTCTTCTCAGTTGAAGCGTCGCCAAGGTTGGCAACAACGAGCTTGTGCATATACATGCCACCATCGGCAACGAGAGTAAGAGTTCCTGGCTCACCGGTATATTCAATGCTCTGCATCACACCGTCATTGCTCTTGTCGAGAGCTATCGAAGCGACCTCTGTTTCACCGTTCATGAGTTTCAGGTTAGCAGCACCGCTATATTTGCAGCCTGTAACGAAGATGAGAGAGTGACGGCCAGAGAGGATATCAATCTTATCGCCGTCGCTGAACGACCAGCCATGCTGCTTGTCGTGGAAAGCTCCACCTGTAGGACAGAAGCCTTCATGGTCTTCTGCATAGAAATATGGATCTGCGAGATTATAAGTATAGCGGTTTACGTCGCTTGTCACTTCAATGTCGGTTGCCACAGCGTAAAGGCTGGTAGGACCAGTCACGATGTCAGCAGTAGTATATTTGCGTCCGCCATCGCTCTTTACGAACCATCCGCGGAACGCCTTTCCGTCGGTAACGATTACGCCGTCGCCGTTTCTCAAGTTTGCTATTGGAGAATCCTTCTCCACCTGCTGAACAGCCTCAAGCACAGTTCCGTCTGTATTATAATATGTGAGGGTATAGTCTGGCTTGAATGCCACTGTCAGTTTATATGTCACAGTCTTGTCGCCTGCAGCCACCACCACGGTAACGACAGTACTGTTGTCATCCCCCTTATTATATTCAATGCTCTTGATTTCTCCATTGTCTGGAGTTCCGAACACTACAGGGTTGGCAGTCTCGTCTACCATCTGCTCCTTCTTTGAAATCTCGACGGTAGCACACATGTCGCCGTCTGCGTTTTCCTCACAGATATCAGCAGTCTGGTAATCAACTCCGTTGATTGTCACCTTGCCCAAAGCCGGAGTCTTCGAGAGGTCAACGAGTCCGTAGATGGCAAGTTCGAGAAGATATGCATTCTGGTTTGTTGTGATATTCTCAAAACGCAGTTTACAGTTTGTCTTGTTCACGTCAACATCAACATCGCATCCCGATGCCGGGTTGGCAACAGTGCTTGACACTACCACCCAGTCTGCATCACCGTCACCTTTGGCCAGGAGTTTCCATCCGCGGTTGCCACCTGTAGCACCATGACGGAAATGAACCTTAGTGACAGATGCCAAAGCCGAAGTCTCTATATATGGAGTCTCGCTCTTGGCAGCCATCAGCATACCGCCGTTCCAATCAGGGAATTTACTGGTATTGAAGTTTGTGGCACCAATCTGGGTATTGAAAACAGAGAAGGTAAGAGACTCATGACTGTATTTGGTATTCCATACCGCTGTAGTCACCTGTTTGTCGTCAGCCTTTGTCTCGTAAGCTCCCCAATCAGAGAAATCGGTGCTGTAGAGTTCTTTTGTAGCGATGGATGAAACGAAAGTCACCTGCACTCCATAAAGATAACCACTATCAGTAGCCTTTATCTCTACATATCCTTTAGCCACTTCATCGGTTGTGGCGCGATGCTCGTTCACATCGGCTGTTGCT
>NZ_FR892519.1:10263-14949 GCF_000436015.1 Prevotella sp. CAG:592
GCTGTTGCTGCCACACCGCCAACGGTGTAACCACGATAATTGGGATAGTTCTCCACTACTACGATGTCGCGGGTTGACTTTACCGGCACCTGCAGAATCGTGCCACTGTTGAACTGTGCGTTGTTTCTGCCGATACAATAGAGTTTGCCGTTGGTGGCATCTACATGCATCGACACGCCTTCAACTGTGGAAGGAATGTCAACTGTGGTCTTCTGATAGTTCGTAGTTTCCTGGATGCCTGCCGGCAGGTCGTTCTTGAAGTCCCATTTTGCAGTCACGTCACCCTGTGCCTTAACCGATACGGCAGACAACAAGGCAATGACGCAAAACGTCAATGTCCTTAGAAAATTGTTCATGCTTTGATATAGATTAGTTTGTTTATTATGGCAAAGTTAACTCATTTATTGGATATTTACAAATAAAGCTAAAAAAAAACATCCCATTCATTGTAAAAAAAACAACGAACAGGATATTTATATAGACATTTACATTTTCTTACTTGTTATTTTACCACGACCTTCAGACTTTCTTTCAGGTTCTTGCCATTGACTTTCAGTATTATCATACCATTTGACTTTGGTAGATAAATGCTTGTGTTGGTACCGTTGAAGTCGTGTTTGCCCAGGAGCATCCCGTCGGCATCGTAAGCGCTGATGACGAATTGGTCTTTTGCCTGTGCACCGTCAACACTTACTATCACCTGACCGTTGAAAGCCTGAACGAGACGCACCTTCTTGCCGTTGCTCTCGCTGTTCTGAATATAGCCAATGCCGTTGGTGGCGGAACCGAATGCTACAGATTTGCTCTTCAAGCCAAGTTCAAAAGCACCGAGGTCTGGTGCGGCGCCAGCATAGCGTATTGCCGGAATTCTGACGTTTTGTGAAGCATATTTTGTATTTTCGTCTACCACGGTGCCCTTGTCCACGAGCAGGGCATTGCCTTCCACGGGATGTGCCCAAGTGATGTTGTCCCACTGCAAATCGCCATTGGCGTCACGATCGGCAATAAGTTCTGCATAATTGTCTTCGTTTACCACATTCGACGGATCAACACTAAGGTCTGTCGTAACGAGGGTGCCGACAGAAATCTGGGTTCTTCCATATTTCGTGCTTTTCTCGCCAAGCTTAGTAGGGTCTTCATGATGTGTGTCCGTCTTCAGGTTGTCGTTGATGGATATACAGTTTGTTGCCACCAGCTCATGACCTGCCGCTATATCCTCATAGGCTCTATACGAATATGATTTCTTGAGCGTAAGACCGTCTACGCTTTTCAGAGCATAGCCCGTACAGTTGTTCATGATGATGTCGCCTGAGTTATGGTTCTGGTCGAATCCCTTGTTCACATTGTTTACTGCGATGCAGCGGTTCAAAACCACGTTCATCGCACCCTGGTCTGAGCCACACTTGAATCCGTTGCCGTTGCCCTGGGTCAGGGCACCGTTGATGATGGCGTTTTCGTATGCGAGGCAGTTTTCAAACACTATCGTGACATTGTCCTTGAAGCCTCCACTTTTCTTGAAGAAAACGTCGTAGCCGTCGTCTGAATTGTTGTATGCACGGCAGCCATAGAAATAATTTCCTGTTCCCACGGAAATCTTCGGTGCGAAACCGTCGGCATCACCATCTCCCTCGTCCTTGTTTTCAAAAGCGTCGCAGTTGAGGATATAGTTATAGGCTCCGAGATTCTTTATCTGAACGCCCGTATCACCGTTTCTATAGAATTTGCAATCTTCAATGATGTTGTCGTGGGCATCCTGTGTCCTGTTCTGGATGTCTGTTGACGAACCGCCGGTCGGTTTGTTGCGCTCGATGAGCAGTCCGTTGTCACTGGCGTTTGTCACGTCAACATGATAGAAATGCCAGTAAGACGAGGTGAGGCGTATTCCCTGGTATGGGTTGTCGCTATGCGAATGGTACGGATGGTCGCAGTTAATCACGGCGCGTCCGTCGAGGCAGACCAGCGAATTGTAGTTGTCTGCCGTACCATTGCGGTCGTTGATGTTTATGCGTGCCGTAGGACGGTATTCTCCGGCTGCGAGACAGATTGTTGTTCCTGGATCCACAGCTTTGTCTATGGCAAGCTGAATGCTGGCAAGTGCCGTCTCCGGTGTCAGTCCGTCGTTGGCGTCGCTTCCCGTCGGTGAGACATAGATCTTTGGTCCTGATCCCAACTTTGCCGTTGCTATGGGTGCATCTCCCGTCATATAGTCGAGACCGGGTGTCTGGTCGTTCGGATTGTCGGGGTTGTCGGGCGATGTACCACCGCCTCCTCCTATGGTTTCCTCATCGCCGACGGCAAGGCTATAGATATACATTCCTCCTGTGATGCCTACCACTACGTCGCCATCAGCAACTATCTTACCGCTGCCCTGCTGATGTTCTTTTCCTGTAGAGGCAGGGAACGTGCCTTCAAGATTGACAAGAGCAAGCGAACGGGTTGACGACTTGTTAGAAGTGCAGTATTCTATCTTCACCATCTCTCCCGCCTTGCGGTTGGGAATTACGAGCGAAGACGCATCGCCGAGCCACAACGCACCGGTGCTGCCGCCAAGTCTCAAATTACCATTGTCATTGGCAGTAATCGTGAAAGTCAATCCCTTAGCTACATCAAGTTCCGTATCGTTGGCCTTCACTGGCGCATTGTCCATGGCGAGAACATAGCAATAACGACTCTTTGAATCTTTCTTCCAGTTTGCATCACCGGAAATCAAACCGACATCAGTCTGCGAGACAGAGGTAAACGACCACGACCGATTGTCTGATTCTACATCTTGAGCCGAAAGTGTGGCACAAGACATTACCGTGGCTACAAGAGCCCATAATTGTTTCATAGAATAAGTATTAATGTTAGTAGATTACTGTATATATTGTTTTCTTTCATCTTGTCACTCCAAGATGTATGATCAGCATTGCAAATATAGTAAAATACAGACAATCCTATTCCAATGTAAGGCAATTTATCGACGTAAACGTTTACGCCCAAATTATCAATTCCAACAATCCATAATTGCCGATATATGTAAAAGGCCGGATAGTGTGCAAAGGGGCAAAGGAGCCCCTTTCCCTTAGTATTTGTTCCGTATTCTCATCCTATTTCCGCTTGCGGCGGAAATAAAGCAGGTAACCTGTCACAGGCAGCGAAGCTCCGATGAGACTGACCACGAAAGTGATGATCTTCGTTATCATTCCTCCCCACGAACCGATGTGGAGTTGATGGAAGACCTGCATCATCTCCGATCCCTTCGGCACAAGTTTCAGACCGAAGCCCAAGCCTGTTACGGCGAGAAACATCAGCCAAAGGAGTGTCCACCAGCCAAGACTGACATGAAGGTCGAAGAGGCGGCGCTTGCCTCCCTTGCCCCACTCCACCTTGAAGCGCTGACACAGCTGCTTGCCGTTTTGGGGCAGGAATACGAATATTCCGCTTATTAGTATAAAGACAAACAACAATGTGGTGTAGGTGACAATAATCTTGCCCACCGGTCCCATCATGAGTCCGGTGTGGAATTTGGTGACATAGGAGAAGAAGTCTCTCTTTGTAGTAGTACCGTATGGTGCATCCTTGGCAGGAGACTTGGTCTTCAATGCGTCCTTGCCCTTTGCCGCAGACTTATCCTCTACAGAAGATTCTTTCTTGGATGCCGGTGCGCCCTTACCAATGACGTCATCCTTTGCAGAAGGTGACGGATGGCATTTTTCTCTCGAAGAACACTTGTCGCATCCGTCGGGAGAACATTGGTGGGGAGCTGCTGCCTTTTCCTTTCGGAAAGAAGCAGTCGCGCCTTTTGCGCCTTTTCCCTTTATGGCATTGTCTGTTTTTCCTCCTTTGTCGCCCTTGGCGTGCGGAGCAACGACTCTTGGCATTCCGAGAGCATTCCTTATCTCATTCTTGAACACGAGGGTGGCTCCCGACAGGCAGATAAGCATTATGATAACGCCCAAGGGCAATGAGAGCCACAGATGGATTTTCAGAAGTATTTTCTTTGTCATAGATGTTCTTTTATCAAAATAGCACAAGGAGAGCAGAGAACCAAAACATGATGATTCTGCCACTCTCCTTAGCATAACGTAAAAATGTCTGTTTTATTTTGCGAAATTCACCTTTAGTCCTACTACAAGCATTCTGCCCGGTGAATAGAGGGCAACTTTCTGCGAAGGAGTGTCGATGCGATGGTCGGTCTTGTCGAAGATATTGTCGATGCCGATGCTTGGAACGAGCTTGAACATCCTGCCCACCGTGAAGGTATGGGTGGTGTTCAGATTTATGAACCCATGGCGTTAGGGGTGAACGACACCTGGGGCATGAGCTTTGTCAGCACATCCTGGAAGTCTGTCGCTCCTGTTTCCTTGATTGCTTTCTGCGAAAGCACATGCACGGGTGTAGTGGTGGACTTCAGCAGCTGATGGTGACCATTTCCTGTTACCACCACCGGGTTGAGGTCTATTGACTTGCGAATGTCGTTGTCGCCATCCGTTCCATCATATACATTACTTGCCACGGCATTTACGCAGCCCAATGAAGCGGCTACGGCAAAAAGTAGAATTCTGTTGTTCATTTAGTTATATTTGATGTTTCCTTATCGTATTTGTTTATTACCCATTTTAAAGTCTGAATCCAATCAATCCCCAATGACCGATTTGGGTAAAAAAGACTAATACCTACCTGTTGGCGGAATTAATTTAGTGC
>NZ_FR892520.1:0-2377 GCF_000436015.1 Prevotella sp. CAG:592
CCTTTACCAACTCTGAAGCCTCCTTCAATGTGTATGCCTTCCCTGCTTCAACCTTATCAGCTACTGATTTTTGATTTTTTGTCAGTTTACTCATTTTCTTAAGTTGAAGTTATAAATTATTTACCAGGGAAGTCCCCATTTACAGTGATACCCATACTTCTTGCTGTACCTGCTACAAGTCTCATTGCAGACTCGACAGTGAAGCAGTTCAAATCCGGCATCTTGTCTTCTGCGATAGCCTTGACCTGATCCCAAGTTACAGAAGCAACCTTCTTACGGTTTGGTTCAGAAGAACCCTTCTTTACCTTGGCAGCCTCGAGCAACTGAACAGCAGCAGGAGGAGTCTTTATCTCAAAGCTATATGACTTGTCAGTATAGTAAGTGATAACAACAGGAAGAATCTTACCTGCCTTATCCTGGGTCCTGGCGTTGAACTCTTTGCAGAATCCCATAATGTTAATACCCTTAGAACCAAGTGCAGGTCCTACTGGAGGTGAAGGATTCGCAGCGCCACCTTTAATCTGTAATTTGATTAATCCAGCAACTTCTTTAGCCATTTCTTTGTTTATTAAAAATTGATTATTATAAAAGAGTCACACACCCGTAACAGCGAGTTACTCTTTTGTTACTTGCATAAAACTCAACTCAAGCGGTGTCTTACGTCCGAAGATCTTAACCATAACCTTCAGCTTGTGCTTCTCAGTATTTACCTCTTCGATAACTCCAGTGAAACCACTGAATGGTCCGTCGGTCACCTTCACGGTGTCGTTGACAATGTATGGGATTGCAACCTCATCCACTATCTCAGACTCCTCGGCACTTCCGAACATACGGTTGATATCAGACTGCTTTACAGGAGTAGGATGATCCAGACCGCCAAGAAAACCCAAAACGTTTGGCATGAACCTCAATGTGTGAGCGGTATCGCCTTTCAACTCCGCCTCAATAAGAACATATCCCGGAAGAGCGATTTTCTCTTTCACGACACGCTTACCATTACGCAAAGTAGCATGTTTTTCTGTAGGTATGAATACCTGAAAAACATACTTAGAAAGCAATTCGTTGTGTTTTAATTCTGCTTCGATGTATTCTTTCACCTTAGCTTCTTTTCCACTAACGGCACGAAGAACATACCAGTTTCTTTTAGTTTCAGCCATTTTCTCAAACGATTAGTTAGGATAAACCACACTCATGACAAAGCTGAACACGGAGTCCATTGCGAAGACTACAAGTGCTATGATCAAGGAAGCAGATAATACAACCATAGCATTGTGGGTCAACTCACCCCGCGTCGGCCAAGTAGTTTTATGCGCAAGTTCGTCGTAACAAACCTTGCAATAATTTCCAAACTTTTTGAACATAATTATTGAATTAGCACGGGAAGAGAGGCTCGAACTCCCGACACCTGGTTTTGGAGACCAGTGCTCTACCAACTGAGCTATTCCCGTAAAAAAGAGTTCCGCTTTATTCCAAACGGAACTCTTGTATTTATCTGAAGACTATTGATTAGTCATCGATGATCTCTGTGATCTGACCAGCACCTACTGTACGACCACCCTCACGGATAGCGAAACGGAGACCAACGTTCAGAGCAACAGCGTAGATCAAGTCTACAGTAATTGTTACGTTGTCACCAGGCATTACCATCTCAACTCCCTCTGGAAGAGAGATCTCACCTGTACAGTCCATTGTACGGAGGTAGAACTGAGGACGATACTTGTTTCCGAATGGAGTGTGGCGTCCACCTTCCTCTTTCTTCAGAACGTAGATCTGAGCCTGGAACTTCTTGTAAGGCTTGATCTGTCCTGGGTGGCAGAGAACCATACCACGCTTGATCTCGTTCTTGTCGATACCACGGAGCAGCAGACCAACGTTGTCACCAGCCTCACCCTCTTCGAGGAGCTTGCGGAACATCTCAACGCCAGTTACAACTGACTTCTTGTCCTCACCGAGACCGAGCAGCTCAACCTCGTCGCCAACCTTAACGCGACCAGTCTCGATACGACCAGTAGCAACAGTACCACGACCAGTGATTGAGAATACGTCCTCAACAGGCATCAAGAATGGCTTATCCAAGTCACGTGGAGGCAGTGGAATCCATGTGTCAACAGCGTCCATAAGCTCCATAACCTTATCTACCCACTTTTCAACACCGTTCAGTGCACCGAGAGCAGAACCACGGACGATAGGAGTATTGTCGCCATCGTACTCGTACTGATCAAGAAGCTCACGCATCTCCATCTCAACGAGCTCGAGCATTTCCTCGTCCTCAACCATATCACACTTGTTCAGGAAAACAACCAGACGTGGAACGTTTACCTGACGAGCGAGAAGCACGTGCTCACGTGTCTGAGGCATAGGACCATCGGTAGCAGCA
>NZ_FR892521.1:0-1930 GCF_000436015.1 Prevotella sp. CAG:592
TTTGGGTTTAATACCCATATTCCTGTTTTCGTGATTCTGCCAACGCTGGCAATTCCTGTCATCAGAATTCCTTACACCTGACAATTCCTTTCGTCAGCCAACCATCCAGACAATTGCCAGACAATCGGATGACAGTCAACTGTCTGCTTGTCAGAGTGTTACGGCGAAAAACCAGATGGTCTGACAGTTTTTTCGGAAATTCTTGTTTTTTACTAAGAATCAGCTATATGGGCTGCTTTTACTCATATCGACACCCGCTATTACTCATTAAACCCAAATCGGTCATTAGGCCGTTTAATGTATAATTTTAATAACTGCTTGCAGTCTTTTGCTTTTTATAAGGCGTCTTTTGTCTGTTTTTAATTCGCAATAGCTCGCTATTACTCATTAAAAGTCAAACAAAATCCACTCTTCTAAAATATCAAAATTCAAGCAAGCCCTAACGGTTGATTTGGGTTAAATTGATTCCGCCAACGGGTCGCATAAATGTCCTGGAGGCAGTTTTGTACTAAAAAAGAAGCGGAAAATTTTGTCAATTGAAGAAAAGTGAGTATTTTCGTAGCGGAAAACAATCCACAAGTGACGAATTGATGATGATAAGGCGTTTTTTAGACTATCTGCGTTATGAGCGCAATTTCTCTGAGGAAACGATGCTCGCATACGGTAAAGACCTGACCGAACTCGAAGAGTATTTCAGGAATGTCGACGCCGGACTGTCGTGGAACACCATCGACTCAGACATCATTCGCGGTTGGATGGAGACAATGATAGACAAAGGCAACGTGGCGGCGTCGGTCAACAGAAGACTCAGCGCCGTGAGGTCGTTCTTCAAGTTCGCCCTCTCCCACGGACTCGTGGACAAAGATCCCTCACGGATAATCGAAGGAGTGAAGAAAAACAAGCGCCTTCCGGTATTCGTTAAAGATTCAGAGATGCAGGAACTGCTCGATGAAACGATGTGGGACATGACGAAATTCATAGACGTATGCGCCAGAACGATAATCATGGTGTTCTATGAAACGGGGATGCGCCTCTCGGAACTGACGTCGCTCGACGACGATGCCGTTGATTTCGTAAACCTTCAGGTAAAGGTGACCGGAAAACGCAGCAAGCAGCGCATAATCCCATTCGGCGAGGAACTTAAAAAGGAGATTCTCTATTATATAAAGGTTAGAGACGAGAATGTAACGCGCCATACCAAAGCTCTGTTCGTGACGAAAAAAGGCATACGGATGGATGACGCAGCCGTAAGATACCGGGTGAAGAAAAACATCTCGCGGGTCTGCACGGCAAAGAAACGCTCTCCCCACGTGCTCCGACACACCTTCGCCACCACGATGCTCAACCATGGCGCCGGATTGGAAAGCGTGCAGAAGCTGCTCGGACATGAGAGTCTGGTCACCACGGAGATCTATACACACACCACATTCGAGAAACTTAAACAAGAGTACAAAGCCGCTCATCCGCGGCGATAACCTTTTTAATATAGGAGAAAGAACTATGGAAATTAAGATTAAATCAATTCACTTCGACGCAACAGACCAGTTGAAGGCATTCATCGAGAAGAAGGTAGAGAAGTTGTCAAAGACTTATGAGGATATCCAGAACACAGAAGTACAGCTGAAAGTCGTGAAGCCTGCAACGGCCATGAACAAGGAGGCAAGCCTTAGTGTTACGGTGCCTGGAAGCAAACTTTTCGTAGAGAAGACATGCGACACTTTTGAGGAGGCAATCGACCAGTGTGTGGACTCTATGAAGGTTCAACTGACCAAATTTAAAGAAAAATCAAGGGAAAATTAAAAAAAAAGCCCAAAAGTTTTGGTGGTTTAAAAATAATGCGTACCTTTGCAGCCGTGTTCAAGACACATCGCTTGCGACAAGCCAATACGGCTGCAAGGTTTTGCCTCTTTAGCTCAGTTGGCCAGAGCAC
>NZ_FR892522.1:0-27292 GCF_000436015.1 Prevotella sp. CAG:592
CTTTGTAACTGTTTGATTTTTACATATAAAGGTTCAAAATATTCATTAGACTACCAATTCACTAGTCTTTCGGATGCCTATACTATAGGCAGGCTTATACCGTTGATCTTCTGGTAAATGTCCAGAGCATACACGTCGGTCATGCCGCTGATATAGTCGACTACCGCCATGATTCTCGTCTCCAGATTCGGCGACGTGATGTCATACTGGCTGCTCACCCTGCTTATCAGCTGCTTGGAGTAGAACCTGTCGGGATGCACCGCAGCTTCGGTCATTATCTCCATCAGCGTTTCCATAATCTTGAAACCGCTCAGTTCCACGTCGAGCACCGGTTTGCTCTTGTATATCCTGTTGAACGACACCTCTGTGCACCTTTTGTATGCTTCTCGCTGAGGTTCCGGGATGTGGTCGATGAGACATCCCTTGAAAGTGCCGTCGAGAATCTCCTTCTCGTGGTCGATGAACGCCCTCGCACACACGTTCTCCAATTTGCCTATCACGCAGGCACGCATGTAAATCACCTTCTCGTTGTCGTCGGTGATTCCTTCGTCCTTGATACGCTTTTCGATACTGTTTTTCACGCTTTCATCGAAGAATCCGAGCAGGAGGTCCTTTGTCTGCTCAAACGAAAGAATCTTCAGCTTGTGAGAATCCTCAATGTCCATTATCTCATAACAGATGTCGTCAGCCGCTTCCACCAGATACACCAGCGGATGACGGGCATAGGCAAGCGGAGCGCCAGACTGAGAATGACGGATAATGCCCAATTCACCGGCTATTTTCTGATATATCTCCTTCTCCGTGCAGAAGAATCCGAATTTGCCGTGGTCTCCGGCGAGAGCCGATTCGAACGGATATTTCACTATCGAGGCGAGCGTGGAGTATGTCATTACGAATCCACCGTCGCGACGCCCTTTGAATCTGTGGGCAAGCAGACGGAAGGCATTGGCATTACCCTCGAAGTGGGTTATGTCGTTCCATGTACCCTCGCTGATCTCGTTTTTGAGGAAAGCCCCTTTGCCCTCTGTGAAGAACGTCTGTATCGCCTTCTCACCGGAATGTCCGAACGGCGGGTTTCCCATATCGTGGGCGAGACATGCCGTGCTCACAATCGTGCCGATCTGCGGAAACAGCGTCTTGTCCAGTTCCGGCTGCTTTCCTATTATCGCCGCCGCCACGTCGTTGCCGAGCGACATGCCTACGCTCGCCACCTCCAGACTGTGTGTGAGACGGTTGTGAACGAAGATGCTTCCCGGCAGCGGGAACACCTGAGTCTTGTTCTGCATGCGGCGGAAGGGAGCAGAGAAAATCAGACGGTCGTAGTCGCGTTTGAACTCGCTGCGGTCGTCATGGCGCTCTATGTGGCGGTCTTCCTGTCCGAGGCGCTTGTTAGAAATCAGTTCTTTCCAATTCATATCGAAAACGGTTATTTTGTGCAAAGTTACAAAAACGTGGAGAAAAGCGTGCCCATATCAGCAAGAAATGTATTACCTTTACACCCGACAACAAAATATTAGCCGTTACTGTGGGGATGCGGAGCAAGTATTCTCAGGTGGGATACCTTGCCGCTTGGAGATAATGGTCACATCAGCAGACGGCACAAAGGAAAAAATCACGGAAATATGAAAGTAGCGATATTCTGTTCGGCAAATGAGAATATAGAGCCAGTTTATTTTGAGAAAACGAGAGAGTTAGGGGAATGGCTTGCAAAAAACGGCGATTCCATCGTGTTTGGCGGTTGCGACATGGGATTGATGGAGTGTGTAGCCAAGGCAGCCTATGATGCCGGAGGCATGACAATCGGCGTGGTGCCGTCGAAAATAGAAGAGAACGGACACGTGAGCCAATACCTCAGTGTGGAGATACCCTGCGACAATCTCAGCGACCGCAAGGACCTGATGCTGCTCAAGAGCGATGTAGTGGTGGCGCTTCCCGGCGGACTGGGCACCTTGGACGAGATCTTCACCGTGGCAGCTTCTTCAACTATAGGTTATCACAACAAGAGGGTGATACTCTATAACATCAACGGCTTCTGGAACACCCTCATCGCACTGCTCGACGACCTGCAGCAGCGCGGAATGATCCGCGGCGACTACCACAGGCACATCGAGATTGCAGATTCCTTCGAGCAGCTGAAGCAGCTGCTGGGTTGACGTTTCCTCCGTTGGTGTCAGAAACTTCTCAACCACGCCTTCAGCATGAGTTCCATTTCGGTGTGGTATTTGAACGACTCCCTTATTCCGAAGCCGTGGCCACCCGACGGGAAGACATGCAGGCTTGCCGGCACATCGTGGCGGTATAGTTCGTTATAGTAGTTCACTCCGTTTGCCGGCAGCACACTACGGTCGTCGTCGGCAAGCAGGATGATGGCACGTGGTGTGGTTCGCGACACCTGGGCGTCGTTGCTATACAGTTTCTCATCCTTCTTCTTGGCATCCTTGCCCAGGAAGTTGTCGTGGCTGCCCTGATGAGTGATGTCAGGCATCATCGTTATCACGGGATAGAAGAGAATCTGGAAGTCGGGCCTGGCTTCACCTTTTGAATGAGTTGCAATAGTAGAGGCAAGGTGTCCGCCGGCAGAGAATCCCATTATACCCACCTGGTCAGCCTTCACTCCCCATGCCGCAGCGTTTCTGCGCACGAGTTTCAGCGCTTCTTCAGCATCCGCTATGGGCACCTCGCAGTTGCCGTGAGGCATGCGGTATTTCAGCACCACCGCCGTGATGCCCATATTGTTGAAAAACGGAGCCCAGTTGTGTCCCTCGTGCTCCATTGCCAGATGCGAATATCCTCCGCCCGGGCATATCACCACGCATCTGCCGGTGTTGTCAGCCTTTGCCGGCTTGTATACCCACACCTTTGCAGTGTCCTGGGCGTCACCGTTGTCGTTCGGCGCATTGTTGTTCCATAAGTTCATGCTGATGCCCTTCTGGGCGTTGGCCACACAAGCCGTGCCTGCCACAAGGAGGGCAGTCAGAATCATTCTTGCTCTTTTCATTTCCGTAGTTGTCGTATTTTGATTATTCCCCATGTCGGAAGACGACATGAGTAGCAGTTTGCTAATGCAATATTCGCAAAAAAAACTGACATACGCAAGAAACTCCCTCCATTCACATTGATTTAAACATTTTTTTTGTAATATTGCAGTCGCAAAGGCTACGACGGCCATTGTCAGCATCACTTAAAAAACATACATTATGCACGTATTGGAACAATTCAGATACTGTCCGAAATGCGGCAGTTCGCATTTCGTGGAAGCAAGTGAAAAGAGCAGAAAGTGTGAAAATTGCGGTTTTGAATTCTATCTCAATCCGGCTGCAGCAGTTGCCGCCTTCATCCTTAACTCCAAGAACGAGCTCCTCGTGGAGCGTCGCAAGCTGGAGCCAGCCAAGGGGATGCTCGACCTGCCCGGTGGATTCTGCGACATGGGCGAGACCGTGGAACAGGCGATGAAAAGAGAGATAAAGGAAGAGACGGCACTCGACGTGGTGGATATGAAATACCAGTTCAGTCAGCCGAACGTCTATAGATTCTCAGGTTTCGACGTACGTACCCTTGACATGTTCTTCCTCTGCAAGGTGGCAGACGAGACGCAGCTCAAGGCTTCCGACGATGCCGCCGAATGTTTCTGGCTGCCACTGTCGGAGATACATACCGAACAGTTCGGACTGCGCTCCGTACGCCAGGCACTCCATACATTCTTCGACGGAGTGTTTGGTTGATGCCCACAGAGGCAAGACTTGCCTTTTATCAGATATCAATAGTGTTTTATTAACTTATGGAGATTATTGAGCAATGATCAACAGACTGAAGATCATGGACCTCAGAATGTTGCCACTGGCAGTGCTCTCGATGGTAATGGTGCTTCTTGCCGCTTGCGGAGGCAACGGCAGAAGAACGTCGCCATATGTTGACGTGAACACCGATTTCAACCATATTTATGAAACTATCGTGACCAGCGCCGACCTGTCGCATGCCAAAGGGATGATAAAGAAGGCATACGACGAGGAGAGAATAGGCGAGGGACAGAAGAAATATCTCGAAGCCATCGTGGTGTATCGGGCTGAGGCACGCTTCGACTCCGTGATGGAAATTTGCCAGCAGGCTCTTGACGCTTCAGACACCAAGAACGACAAGACGTTGACATACTGCATCTATGCGCTCATGACAAACTCGGCAGTGGCTTCGGAAAACAATGCGGCGATGCTGCAGTATGCCTCAGCCACAGAGACGCTCGCCCGGGAACTGGGACGCAAGGACAAGGAATTCGAGATGAAGGCCACTGTGGGATATGGTATGGTGCTTCTCGGCAACTCTGAAGAAGGACTGAAGATGATAGACCAGGCTCTCGCCGATCTGATGAAATACGATTCGTGGAACTGCCTGAACAGTTATCTGATAGCATCTAAAATCAAGGTGGTGGCACTGCATATTCTCAACAGACCGGCTGATGTGGTGGACTTGTGCGAAAAGGTCATTGCCCTGCTCGACAAGTGTATAGCCCATCCGGAAGGAATAAAGGACAAGCCGCTGGCATGGGAGAAAGACAAGGAGTCCTTCGCCGTGATGCTGAAACTCTACCGCACCCAGATGCTGGCTTTCCTGTCTTATGCCCATGCCGAAATGGGAAACAGAGACCTGGCTATGCAGAGCCTGCAGGAATTTGACCAGTCGGAACAGTCGAAATCCCTCGACAGCCAGCGTATGATAGTGCCGACTCTCGGAGAACTGAAACTCTTCGACAGGATGCTCGCAGTATATGCCAAGATTGACAAGGAAGACGGTGGTGACACTATAACCGAAAGCTATAGGGATGAACTCAAACTGAAGGCGAGTGCCGCTTCTGCCAAGGGGAACCGCGAACTGGAGCGTCATTACCTGAGGAGGGCGCTGAATCTTGAAGACACGCTGCATGAAGCACAGAACATGGCGCTGATGGCACACACGCTGTCAGTATACAAGGTGCAGGACGAGCAGATGAAGGCTCAGGATGCCAAGGCTGCCGCCAAGCTCATGCTCGTGGCACTGGTGGCGCTTGCGACAATAGTGATATTCGTAGTGGTATATATGTTCCGCCTGTATAAGCAGAAACAAGTGGTGGCGCTCAAGAACAAGGCTCTTGTGAGTTCCATAGAGAAGGCATTGGAATATAAAGACAGGTATGAGATGGCAGAAAGGGCACTTGAAGATGCTGAAAACAGGGCGTGCGAAGCTGAACGCAACAGTGAGATGATGAGAGTTGCCATACAGAGAACCGCAAAAGGCAAGGAAATCGCCCTTAGAGGCGACAATGCCGGTCTGGACGAGGAATTGTCAGCAGTGGCTGCCAAAGAGGCTGGAAACGCAAATGACGCATCTTCTGACAACTCTGAAGATGCAAGTAGCCTCTTTGAACAGATAGACCGCACCATCCGCGACGAAAGATTGTATCTTAATCCCGACTTCCAGCGCCAGACGCTTGTTGACATGTTCCATTCAGACAGGAACAGGGTGGGGCGTGTGATAAAGGATTTCAGCGGTTTCTCCAATCTCTCAGCCTATATCAACAACTACAGACTGGAATATGCCTACCGCCTGCTGCGCGACTTGGACAGCAAGCAGACCATCGACAGCATTGCCAAGGCATCGGGATTCTCTACCGTGCGCACCTTCCAGCGCCTTTTCAAGGAGCGTTATGGCATGACACCGGCAGAGTTCCGCGAGAGTTATCCTGGCTTGAGGACAAATGAATGATTGTAATGGATAGTCAAATGAATTATCGTCTATGGATAATCAATTGGATTATAGTCTATAAGATAATCAGATGAATTATGGTCTATAGTAAATCAGATGAATGATTGTCCTTAGATGGTCCGGATACAGATTTCCCCTCATATCCCCGACGAATCATGGAAGTGATGCTTCCTTTGTGATATTGTCCGGGATATGAGGGGAAACTCATATATTCTGGTTTGTACGTGACTTTGTGATTAAGCCAGCAGCTTCTTCACGATGTCTGAAATCACCTTACCGTCGGCTTTGCCAGCCATCTGCTTGCTTGCCATTCCCATCACCTTGCCCATGTCCTTCATGCTCGAAGCACCGGTCTGCTCGATGATGCCCTTCACGATGCCTTCAATCTCATCGGCGCTGAGAGGCTTAGGCAGATACTCCTCGATCACCTTTACCTGTGCCAGTTCCTCGTCGGCGAGGTCCTGACGGTTCTGGGCGATGAAGGTGTCGGCAGACTCCTTGCCCTGTTTTGCCAGTTTGGCGAGAATCTTCAGGGCGGCAGCGTCCTCAAGAGTGTCGTTGGCACCCGGTGCTGTCTTAGCCTCTATGAATACTTTCTTGATGTTGCGGAGGGTTTCCAGGCGAACCTTGTCGCGGGCTTTCATTGCCTCCTTGATGTCGTTGCTTACTTGATCGTATAACATTGTTATTACTTTTTTTGTGTTTGAATTCTATGCAAACTTTATAGTGCCCGAAGTTGTCGTTCCCACCTTCGTCTGCGAAACGCTGTCCACATCGCCCTTAGAGAGCTTTATCAGCTCGTTGTTCTGCGTTCTGCTGCGGCTGTAGGTAGGCATCGACTCAATGGCAGAGATGAGGTTGTCGTTGTCCAGGTCGTCGTTGCCGAAGATGAAGCAGCGCACCTGTGGTCTCTCCTTGTTGTTGCCGCTCTTGCCATAATAGCTGTCGATGAGAGCATCCTCGGCGTCCTTCTTCTGTCGGGACTTGCGCATCTCCTCCACACTCTGCTCGTTCTTGTCGGTGATGTTCATCTTGCCGTCTTCCACCTTCATGCCGAAGCCGGTGGCGAGGATGGTCACCTTCACGTTCTCCTTCAGTTCCGGGTCGATGGAAACTCCCCATTTCGTCTCTATGTCGTCGTCGAAGCCGTCCATGAACTCGTTGATAGCCTTCATTTCGTCCATCATCAGCTCGTTCTTCTTGTCTTCGCCCTCCGAAGAGAACGATACGCTGAGAAGAATCTTCTTCGAGTTGAACACGTCGTTGTCGTTGAGCAGCGGAGAATGGAGGGCATTTTCGATGGCCTTCTTCAGACGGTCCTCTCCCTTGCCGAAGCCGGTACTCATCAGAGCCACTCCGCCATCCTTCAATACGGTCTTCACGTCGTTGAAGTCGAGGTTTATGATTCCGTGCATCGTGATGATCTCGGCGATGCTCTTTGCCGCCACGCTCAGTGTGTCGTCTGCCTTGCCGAAGGCGTCGATGAGCGATAGTTCAGGATAGATGTCAAAGAGGCGCTGGTTGTTTATCACAAGCAGGGCGTCCACGTTCTGTGCCATCTTCTCAACACCGGTGAGTGCCTGCAGAATCTTCTTCTTGCCTTCCCATTCAAACGGGATGGTCACGATGCCCACGGTGAGGATACCCATCTCCTTGGCGATGCGTGCCACTACAGGACCGGCACCCGTACCGGTGCCGCCACCCATTCCGGCAGTGATGAAGACCATCTTGGTGCCGTCGTTGAGCATGTGCTTTATCTCCTCCTCACTGTCTTCTGCCTCTTGGCGTCCCTTCTCAGGCTTGTTTCCGGCTCCCAGTCCCTCTTTTCCGAGTTGCAGGTGTACTGGGACAGGAGAGTCGTTAAGGGCCTTCTTGTCGGTGTTGCAGAGAACGAATGTGACGTCGTGTATACCTTCGCGGTACATGTGGTTTACGGCATTGCCGCCGCCACCGCCCACTCCGATGACTTTTATTATGCTGCTTGGCTTGTCCGGCTCGCCGAAGGCTGATGCCATCATGCCTATTTTCTTATCGTCTGCCATATCTCTTATATACTTTCGTTGTTTACCAGTTTTGTCTTTTCTCTCTCTTATGTCTCGTTTATGTCGGTAGTATTATTCTTCGTTTTCTTCAGTAATCCACCTCTTGAATACCGAGATGCCCCTCTTGATTATATTGTCTTTCGGTTTGGATTCTTTGTTCTGAATCTCCTCGATTATCTTTGTAGCCTCTTCGGTGTGCAGTCCGTTAGGATATTTCTCCTTGTAACTCTGGTATGCACCGATGGTGTTGTCGGCAACGGCCTTTGTCCATTCGTCGTTGTCCTGCTTGCGTTGCAGTTCCGCAGCAGCGGCAATTTCTGCCGGAGTCCTCACTCCTGCCGTTCCACCAGCCACATAGTTTGGCTCCGTAGGCTGTGTCTTTGTCAGAGCAGGTTGTTCGGGCTGGTTGCTTTCATTGAAGAGAGAAGTCTTTATCTCGCCTCCGTCGCAGCTCTGGTCGCCCTTCATGAGCAGTCCCAGCAGGGTGTTCAGCGTACCGTCGTGGGGGAGGTTGATGTTCTTGGTCGTCGTCACGGTGTCGTTGATGAACTGCACGATGTTTATCTTGTCAATCTCCGTCTTCTTGCTGAAAGCCTTGGTGATGTTCTTCATGTTGGAACCACCGCCGGTGATTACGATGCCGCCGTTCAGTTTCTTCTTGTATTCTGTAGGCACCTGTGCCCACACGTTCTCTATTATCTCCTGTATGCGGGCTTCCACAATCTGCTGGAACTTTTCGCTTGAGATGGTCTGCTCCGGTGTGACGGAGTATTCCATCGTCTTGTCACGCTCTTCCAGTTCGGTATATGCGCTGCCGTATTTTATCTTCATCTTCTCAGCCACATCCTCTTCGATGTTTGCCGAGGCGATGTCCTTGGTTATGTTGCTGCTTCCGAGAGGAATCACGGCGATGTGGCGCAGTATGTTCTTGTGGTATACGAGCATTGTGGTCGTTGCCGCACCCATATCCACAAGCATGCAGCCAGCCCTCTTGCGTGTATCATCGAGAATGCAGTCGGCAAGTGCCAGCGGAGCGATGTCGAGTTCGGCAATCTTTATCCCTGCCTTGTCGAAACAGTTGGTGAGCTTGTCGTAGAACGATTTGCGCCACAGGATGTTGAGGAAGTTTCCAGTCAGCTGGTCAGCCTGAATTCCTGCGGGGTCGTTCTCGTAGTCATTGCCCACTTTGTATTCTTGTATGGCAACATCAAGGATTTGCTTGTCTGAATATGTCTTGTTGCGGTTAGTGTCCATCAGTTCGTTCACCATCTGTTGTGTGATGAGCGTGTCTTTCGGCAGGTCGCGCACGATTTCGTTCTTGACGCTGAAGATTGACTGTCCGCTGACTCCTACATACACCTGCGAAATCTCCCTGTTGAGGGCGGCTTTCAGCTTTCCGATGATGTTGGTGATGCCCTGGATTGTCTTCTCCAGGTTGTGTGCCGTTCCCTTCTTGATATACGTTGAGGAGTCTTCGCTGGCCATGGCGTAAACGCTGATGCTTCCGTCATTGTTCTTTCGTCCTGCTATTCCTCTTAGCTTCGACGAGCCCAGTTCTATTGCTACTATAAAATCCTTTGCTGGCATATTGCTTATTTTTTATGGGGTTGCTTTTATTTGTTTCTTGGTTTATGACCGTCTGTTCTTGTCGGTAGACTTTCTGCTTCCCGATTTCTTCTCGGCAGACTTCTTCTCGTCTGCTTTCTTCTCGGAAGACTTCCTGTCTGCAGCTTTCTTCCTGTCCGACCTCTTGCCGTCAGTCTTCTTTTTGTCAGCAGCTTTATCCGACTTTTTCCGGTTGTTCTCCTTCCTTTCAGTCTTTTTGTCCTTTGTATTATGACTGTTCTTCTCTTCCTCGTTCTTTTCAGTCTTTTGTCTGTCGTTCTGCGGCTTTTCCTGATGACTGTCGCCAGACTGCTGGGCGGCAGGAGTGTTGGCATCAGGCTTTTGTTCCTGCTGAGGCGATTGCGGGGCGGTCTCCTGATTGCCTTTGGCGTTCCTGTCCTTCTTGCAGATTATCTGGTTGTCGAATTCCAGGCTTATATACGGATATTTGTTCCATCCCACTTGGCTCAGACCATATTTGTAGAATTTCTCCAGTCGTGTGAGTTTCGTATCCACGAATGCAGCAATCTTCTCCTTCCGTTTGGATGCATATCTTGTCTGAGGCATGTATCCGAGGAATACCACGTGGTCTCCGATTCGCGGCACTATTTCTATTCCACCGTCCGACAGCACGTTGATCTGCTCTATCATGTTCTTCCACAGGTCGTTTGCCATTATGATATTTGCCATTGGCGCGATGTAGTTGCGTGCGAACGATTGTCTGATGTTGCCCGTGGCTATTATCAGGTCAGAGGTATAGCTGGTGTTGGGCATTATTCCTCCTTTGTCGTCGAGATAGTAGTCGTCGCCCCTCTCGCTCTTTATCCTTATCACCGGCAGTCGCTGCGTGATGCTCACGAACACCTTGTTGTCTTTCGTCTTGTAGCATTCCGCTGTCTTCACGAACGGGCTCTTGCACAGCAGGTCTTCTATCAGCCTTGGCTGTATGTCCGTCATCTTGAAGTTCAGAGGATACATCCTGCTGTCCTTCATCATCTTCTTCACCTCGTTGGCGGTGAGGAAGCCGTTGGCATTCTGGTCGGCGATAACGATGTTCACCTCTGTGCACACGTTTTTGCTCTCGTCCGGTTTGTTGAACGAGATCATCGCTACGAAGACATACACCAAGAGTATGACATCGAGCATCAGCAGTATTAGTTTCTTGTATTTTGGTCGCATTTCCATTCAGCCTGCCAGCGAGCCGCTTCCTTGACAGTCAGGGACGCTCGCCGGCAGGTAGTGTTTATTTCCTTTTCTCCAGTATCTTCTCTATTTGAGGCACGTAGTTGTCAAGGTCGCCAGCACCAAGTACGACGAGCACCTCGAAATCGTTGTCTTCTACAAACTTCAATACGTCCTCCTTGTGTATCATCTCCTTCTCCACTCCCGGTTTCAGATTGTCGTATATCAGTTCCGATGTCACACCAGGTATCGGTTCCTCACGGGCAGGGTAGATGTCGCAGAGCACCACGCGGTCGAGCAGGCTGAGGCTGTCGGCGAAGTCCTTGTAGAAGTCTCTTGTCCTTGTATAGAGATGAGGCTGGAAGATAACAGTTATCTTCTTGTCCTTATATAGTTCCCTCATGCTTTTAGCACTCTGGTATATCTCCTTAGGGTGATGTGCGTAGTCGCTCATGAACACGAGCTTGTCGGTCTTTATCTTGAAGTCGAACCGGCGGTCCACTCCATGATAAGTCTTCATTCCGTATTTCAGTTCCTCTGCATTGCAGCCGTTAAGCTGAGCCATAGCCATAGCAGCCACACCATTCTCTATATTGATAGGCACCGGCTGTCCGAGCTTCACGTTCTTTATGCTTTCCACCGGCGATATGAAGTCAAAAGTGATTTCTCCGTTTCCGATCTTCACGTTCTCCGCATGGAAGTCACCTTCATCGCGGCTGTATGTATACACCTTCACTCCATCCTGCACGTCAGCCTTCATCTCCAGGTTTTTGTGGATTATGAGTGCGCCTCCTGGCTGTATCAGAGTGGTGTAGTGGCGGAAGCTTTCGAGATAAGCCTCTTTGGTGCCGTATATGTCGAGGTGGTCAGGGTCGGTAGAGGTGATCACGCTCATCCAAGGACGGAGCCAATGGAAGCTGCGGTCGAACTCGTCGGCCTCTATCACCACGTAGTCGCTCTTTTCGCTGAGGATATAGTTTGTGCCGTAGTTCTTTGATATGCCGCCGAGGAAAGCGTTGCAGTCTATAGAACTCTGATGCATGATATGGGCACACATCGTTGATGTCGTTGTCTTGCCGTGAGTGCCTGCCACGCAAAGCCCCTTGTGAGTGCGTGTCAGCATGCCGAGCACCTGTGCTCTCTTCTCCACGTCGAAGTTGTTCTCGCGGAAATATACCAGTTCCTTGTGTTCCTGCGGAATGGCAGGTGTGTAAACAACGAGAGTCGATGCCGGTTTCTTGCATGCATGGGGAATCTCGTCCACGTTTTCCTCATAGTGGATGAGCATACCCTCTTTCTCCAGCTGTTCTGTCAGTTTCGATGGTGTCTTGTCGTAACCGGCCACCACGAGTCCTTTATGTATGAAATAGCGAGCTATGGCGCTCATACCGATGCCGCCGGCTCCTACGAAATATACTGCTTTTATATCTTTCAGTTCCATTGCTTCTTTGTTTTTCTCCACAATAGCGTCAGCCTTTCCAAGCTGCTTTCAGGAATTAGCCTTCCGATTCAGCTACTGTATTGTCAGGGATTTGTATTTGTTTGTCATTTTTTGTTTTCCGCCAGTTTCAACACCTCGTCGGCAATGATGTCGGCGGAGTGGGGCAGACCGAGTTTCTTCACGTTTGTTGCAAGGCTCTCCAGTTTTGCCGCATCGCCCACTGTTGTCAGTGCGAGCTTTATAACATTGTCCTTTGCCTCCACATCTTTCACCATCAGCGCGGCGTCCTTCTCCACCAGTGCCATGGCGTTCTTTGTCTGGTGGTCTTCTGCCACATTTGGCGATGGCACCAGTATCACAGGTTTGCCTATCAGACAGAATTCCGAGATACTGCTTGCTCCGGCACGGCTTATCACGAGGTCGGCAGCCTTGTATGCCGCTCCCATATCGGATATGAAGTCCATCACCTTCAGCATCGGCATGTCATTGTGGGATGCCATTTTCTGCATGATGCTCTCGTGGTAGTATTTGCCGGTCTGCCATATGAACTGCACTCCCGACTCCTTTATCTCCTTGAGATGAGCCAATACGCTCTCGTTCACGGTGCGTGCTCCGAGGCTGCCACCGACTATGAGTATCGTCTTCTTCTCCGGGTCGAGTCCGAACTGTTTCACCGCATCCTCATGGCTTATCTCCGCATTCACAATATTCTGTCTGACGGGATTTCCCGTCATCATTATCTTGTCAGCAGGGAAGAAACGCTCCATGCCGTCGTAGGCAACGCATATCTTGTCAGCTTTCGTCGAAAGCATCTTGTTGGTTTTTCCTGCGTATGAGTTCTGCTCCTGGATAAGACTTGGGATGCCCAGGGCATGTGCCGCGTCGAGAGTCGCTCCACTTGCATATCCTCCCACTCCCACTGCAGCCATCGGCTTGAAGTCTTTGATGATCTTCTTCGCCATACCCTTGCTCTTCAGGTAATCTATGAGCACACCGATGTTTTTCGGCGACCACAGTGGACGTATCAGTCCTCTGACGGGCAGACCTTTGATTTCGTATCCTGCTGCCGGCACACGCTGCATTTCCATTCTGCCAAGTGCTCCGACAAACAGAATCTTTGCCTCCGGGCGCTTCGCCTTTATGGCATTTGCGATAGATACGGCAGGGAATATATGGCCTCCAGTGCCGCCACCGCTGATTACAATCCTCAGTTCATTATCCATTGTTCAGAAATTTTGTTTCTTTGTTACTTCATCCGCAGTAGATATGCTGTCTCGCAGATGTCTTTTCCTTTATCAACCTTTACCGGTTATCTTTCCCTTTGATCTTTTTCATGACCTTTGCCGGTCGTTTCAATGCTTATGCTGCTATCGGCGTTGCTGTGGGAATGTGAGCTGTTTCGTTCTTCTTCTTTGCCGACCGGCTCACGCTCAGTATCATTCCGATATACACGCAGTTCATTATAGAAGAAGTTCCGCCCTTGCTTATCAGCGGCAGCGGCTGACCGGTCACCGGCAGCCATCCCACAGCCACGCCCATATTGAACAGAGCCTGTGTGACAAGCATCAGTGCTATTCCTATTATCAGCAGTGCCGGGAAGGTGTTGGCACATCTGCTCGCTATCGTCATGGTGCGGAACAGCAGTATTATATACAGCAGACACACACCCACGGCACCTATCAGTCCCATCTCTTCAATGATTATGGAGTAGATGAAGTCGCTGAAAGCCTGTGGCAGGTAGTCTCTCATCGTGGAGTTCCCCGGTCCTTTGCCCATCATGTTAGATGATGCTATGGCAATCTGTGAATATCCCTCCTGTGCGTCATTGTTGAGGTCGAATTTCTCTGGCGGAACATCTTTGCCGTCGAGGAACTTGTCTATACGGCTCTTCCAAGTGTCAAGGCGGTGGAACAATTTCGGTTCTTTGCTATCTTCTTTGTCTGTTGCCTTGACCTTGTTCTTGTCCACCATAGCCATCCTCGGGTCCTCTTCAGCCTCTTTCTCCTTGTCGTGTCCGAAGGCCATTACGATGATCAATCCACCCACGGCCAAAATGGCAAGAGATCCCATCAGTTTGCCCAACTGCCTCTTGGGGATTCTTCCTATCCACATCATCATCAGCACCACAGCACCCAGCAGTGCTGCCGTAGAGAGGTTTTCCAATCCTATGAGAACTATGAAGCCGCCGCTGACGGTGATGATGAATTTGAATGCCCTCTTGTCGACACCCGTGTCCGTCTGCATTGCGCTCAGTATCGTTGCCACGGCGAGCACTACGGCTCCTTTAGCCATTTCAGAGGGTTGGAATTTCATGCCGATTACCGGTATTGGAATCCATCTGTGGCCGTCGTTCACGGCACCTACGAAAAAGCAGATTATGAGTAATACAAACGATATGAACAATGCCAGCGGCATGACGAGCTTGAAATATTTGCATTTCAGATTCATCGTTGCCAGCATGAACAGCACTCCCCATCCTAACAGGAACACATGCTTGCATATCGGTCCCCAGTAGTTGGAAGTCTTGTAGGTCAAGTTGCTCGAAGCGCTGAACACCTCGATGATGCTTATTATACACAGCATGATGAAGACTCCCCATATCACAGGGTCGCCCTTTATCTTCCTTGTGGCAACTTTTTTCTCTGTCGTAGTCTCTTCTGCCATTTTCTGCCTATGTCTCCTATGCTTTCAGTTTATTGTGTAATATATGGAATTTACAAGTTCCTGACGAGAGTCTTGAACTGTTCGCCTCTGTCCTCCATGTTCTTGAACAGGTCGAAGCTTGCGCAGCAAGGGCTCAGCAGTACCGTATATCCCGGCTTTGCCATCTTCTCGCATGCCTCCACGCAGTCTTTCATACAATGCGTGTCAGCCACCGGAATACCCATTCCATCGAAGAAATCATGCAGTTTCTTGTTGTCAGCACCGAGATATACGATGCCCGCACATTTCTTCTTCACCAAATCCTTTATCTCGTTGTAGTCGTTGCCTTTGTCCTTTCCACCGATGATGAGGATGGTAGGTGTCTTCATGCTTTCGAGGGCATACCAGCATGCATCCACGTTGGTAGCTTTCGAATCGTTCACGTAGAGCACGCCACCCACGGTGGCAACCTTCTCCAGTCTGTGCTCCACACCGGGGAAGTCGCTCAGGCTCTTGCGTATTTCCTCCTTCTTGATGCCGGCGATGTTTGATGCGATACCGGCAGCCAAAGAGTTGTAGATATTATGTTTGCCCGTGAGGCTCAGTTCCTCCTGCTCCATGTTGAACGGAGTGGGGTATTCAATCTTGTACTGTCCCTCTTCGATATAACCGATGGAACCCTTCTCCTTCAGTTCAGAGAACGGACACTTCACAGCCTTGATGTCATATTTGTCGAGTTCCTTCTTTATCACAGGGTCATCGTTCCAGTAGATGAAAGAGTCCTCCTGTGTCTGGTTCTGCAGAATCCTCATCTTTGCGTCCACATAGTTCTGCATGCAGAAGTCGTAGCGGTCCAGATGGTCCGGTGTGATGTTCAGCAGGATGGCGATGTTTGCCCTGAAGTCATACATGTCGTCAAGCTGGAAGGAGCTGAGTTCTATGATATAGTATTCATGAGGCTCCTCCGCCACCTGCAGCGCCAGGCTCTTTCCGATGTTGCCGGCCAGTCCGGCGTCATAACCTGCGTTCTTGAATATATGATAGATAAGCGACGTTGTCGTCGTCTTTCCGTTGCTTCCCGTTATGCACACCATCTTGGAGTGTGTGTATCTTCCGGCGAACTCAATCTCGCTGATGATATGTATGTTCTTCTCCATACACTTTCTTATCATCGGCGCCTCCTTCGGTATGCCCGGACTCTTTATTATCTCGTCAGCGTTGAGAATCTTCTCCTCGGTGTGGTGGCCTTCCTCCCATTCCACGCCGTGGTCGTCAAGGAGCTTCTTGTATTTGTCCTTGATGGCCGACATGTCAGACACGAACACGTCGAAACCCTCTTTCTTTGCCAATACGGCAGCTCCGGCTCCACTCTCGCCAGCTCCAAGTATAACAATTCTTTTCATATTGCTTTTGCTATATAATACCTTCTTTTTGTTCTTTTCTTCTTTCTTTTATCTCATCTTCAGCGTGATGATGGTCATTGCAGCCAGGATGATTGTCATTATCCAGAAGCGGATGGTGATCTTCGACTCATGGATAGCCGTGTGAGGCTTTTTGAACACATACTTGATGTTCGGGTCGAGTTGGTCGTCCGTAGTGCGGAACGTGTCGTGCAGAGGAGCGCGCTTTATCAGACGCTGCTTCACACCTCTCCTTGTTCCTAACTTGGCGTAGTAGACCTGCAGTATCACGCTGAGGCTCTCCACGAAGAATATGCCACACAGTATCGGCAGCATCAGTTCCTTGTGTATAATTACGGCACATACACCGATGATGCCGCCGATGGTCAGCGATCCCGTGTCACCCATGAACACCTGGGCCGGATACGAGTTATACCAAAGGAATCCCACCAGCGCTCCCACGAAGGCACACATGAACACCACAAGCTCCTGCGAGCCCGGTATATACATGATGTTCAGATATGCCGCATATTCTATGTGACTGCTGACATAGGCGAATATTCCCAGCGCCACACCTATTATTGCGGAGTTTCCCGCACACATGCCGTCCATTCCGTCGTTCAGGTTAGCACCGTTGGAAACAGCCGTCACCACGAGGATTGTCATTATCACGAAGAGAATCCATCCTGCCGCCGTCTTGTATTTGCCGCAGAACGACATGATGTTGGAGTAGTCCAGGTTGTGACCCTTCACGAACGGTATCGTCGTCTTCAGTGACTTCTGTGCTTCAGGGCGGTGTTTCACCACCACCTCCGTGCCGTTCATCTTCTTCATGCTCAGATTCTCGTTTATCTTGGCGTCAGGACTCAGCCACAACACCAGTCCCACGATGAGTCCGATGCTTATCTGTCCCACGATCTTGAACTTGCCCGGCAGTCCCTCCTTGTTGTGGCGGAAAATCTTGATGTAGTCGTCGAGTCCGCCGAGGAATCCCAGCCATATCGTCGTGATGATCATTAGGATGAGATAAATGTTCCTCATTCGTCCGAGCAGCAGCACCGGCAGCAGTATGGCGGCAATGATGATGATGCCTCCCATTGAAGGCACTCCGATTTTCTTCACCCCGAACGGGTCTATCTTGGCATCGCGCTGCACCTCTGTTATCTGCTTGCTCTTCAAGTATTTTATGAACTTCTCTCCGAACCATGCCGAGATGGCGAGCGAGAGAATCAGGGCGAGCAATGCGCGGAACGAGATGTATCCCCACATGTGGCTTCCCGGAATGCCGAACTGGTCTAAGAATCTGAATAGATAGTATAACATGATATATTATATTCGTTTCACTTTTTGTTTGTCCCGTAGTCTGTCTTCCGTCAGGCGTCAGGGATTGCTTCGGTGATGTGAGTATTTGGCTTTCCGCATCCTTATTTGATGCCCATAGCCTCTCTCAGCACCTCCTTGTCGTCGAAGTGATGTTTCACTCCCTTTATTTCCTGATAGTCCTCATGGCCCTTTCCGGCAACGAGTATCACGTCGCCCTTCTGTGCCAGCATGCAGGCGGTGCGGATGGCCTCACGACGGTCAACGATGCTTACCACTTTCTTCATCTGCTGGTCGTCCAGTCCGGCAAGCATGTCGTTGATTATATCCTGCGGCTCCTCAAATCTTGGGTTGTCGCTCGTTATTATCACCTTGTCGCTCTGCTTCACCGCCTCTTGCGCCATCAAAGGACGCTTGCCCTTGTCACGGTTTCCGCCGGCGCCACAGACCGTTATCACATGGCCCTTTCCTTCGAGCACTTCATGTATGGCATTGAGCACGTTCTCCAGTGCGTCAGGAGTGTGTGCATAGTCCACGATAGCCGTGTAGCCCTCTGGCGACTGTATAGGGTCGAGTCTTCCGCTCACGCTCTTCAGCGTGCTCATCACGAGGAGTACGTTCTCCGGTTTCTCGCCCAGCATCACGGCAGCACCATATACGGCGAGCAGGTTGCTGACGTTGAACTTACCGATGAACTGCACTCCCACTTCTCTGCCGTCGATTTCGAGATACATGCCGCCGAAGTGACATTCAAGGATCTTTGCCTTGAAGTCAGCCATTGTGCGTGTGGAGTATGTCTTCACCGTAGCCTTCGTGTTCTGCACCATCACCATGCCGTTCTTGTCGTCGGCATTCGTTATGGCGAACGCTGTCTTCGGCAGCTGGTCGAAGAATGCCTTCTTTGCATTGCGGTAGTTCTCAAACGTCTTGTGGTAGTCCAGATGGTCGCGTGTCAGGTTTGTAAACAGTCCTCCAGCAAAGTCCAGTCCTCCGATGCGCTTCTGTGCTATGGCGTGGGAGCTACACTCCATGAAGGCATACTGGCATCCGGCGTCCACCATCCTGCTGAGCAGATAGTTCAGCTCGATAGGGTCCGGTGTGGTGTGGTCGGCAGGAACCGCCTCGTCCTCGATGTAGTTGCACACGGTAGACAGCAGTCCGCATTTGTATCCCAACTTGCGGAACATATTATATAATAATGTGGCGATCGTCGTCTTGCCGTTCGTTCCCGTCACTCCCACGAGTTTCAGTTTCCTCGATGGGTCACCATAGAATATCGTGGCAACCTTTCCTGCCACGTCCTCAGTGGATTCCACCTGCACATAAGTCACTCCCTCGGCTTTCTCCTCTGGCAAAACCTCGCAGAGTACAGCCTTTGCGCCAAGTTCGATAGCCTTAGGTATGAACTTGTGTCCGTCCACCTGGGTTCCGCGCTGTGCGATGAACAGGTGTCCCTCCTTGATTCGGCGTGAGTCGATGTTCACGCCAGTTATCTCTATGTCTGTCTGACCGCAGACGCTGACCGTCTTCAGTCCTTTGATAAGTTCTTCCAGTACCATAGTCTTTCTTTATATATGTTATGTTGTTTTCTTTATTGTCCTTGATTTCCCCCTCCGTAGTCTGCCCTTCTGTACATTAGGGTGTCAAACTTCATTCATTAGGGTGTCAACGTCAGTTTCTGAGCTTTATCACGCAGCGCTGTCCCTTCCTTATCTTCGAGCCAGCCGCTATACTCTGCTCATACACCTTTCCTCTGCCATAGATAGTCACCTTCAGACCTCTTGTCTCCGTGATGTACACGGCGTCGCGGGCTCCCATTCCTATCACGTCTGGCATCAGGTTCTTGGCATACGCCTTTCCCTTGGTCAGCGTCACCATCCTGTTGTTGCTCTCGGCCTTTCCCCATATCGGGTTTCCGTTTGCATAGCTGCCGTTCCATCCCTCGTTGGTCTTCACACCGAGATGTGCCAGCACATAGTCGGCGGCAAGCATGTTGCCGTTTTTCACTTCCGGCGTCAGCAGAGCGTCCGGTGTGCGTGCATCGGATGCGAGCAGCTTCAGGCTTTGAGCCATTATGCCCTCCGATATCTTGTGGAACACGGCACCACTCTGTCTTCCTCCCGATGCCGGCAGTCCCGGTTTCTGTATGCATACGATGCAGCTGTATCGTGGAGCGTCGGCAGGGAAATATCCGGCGAAGCTGACGAGATAGTTCATCGGTCCGCTCTTGTATCCCGACCGTCCTTTTGAAATCTGTGCAGTACCTGTCTTGCCGGCCACCTTGAACGATTCCGAACCGGCAGCTTTGCCCAGTCCTTGGCTCACCACGTGGTATAGGATTGTCTGCATTTCCTTGAGAGTCTTCTCCTTGCAGATCTTCTCCTTCACCACCACGGTGGGGAAATCCTTCACCACCTGTCCGTCTTTCACCACGCTCTTCACGAATCTCGGCGCCACCATCTTTCCGTTGTTTGCGATGGCGTTGTAGAAGGTCAGCGTGTATATCGGCGGCACCTGAGTCTCATATCCGATACTCATCCACGGCAGCGTGGTACCATACCAGTTGGTGTATTGCCCACGTTTGTTTTTCTTCGGCATGCGTATCTGCGCCTTTCCCGCTCCTTTGAACGGCAGGTTCAGCGGTGCTCCCATTCCGATGCGTCGTAGTCCCTCAACGAATTTCTCCGGGTTCTTGCCGTAGTATCTGTCGATAATCCGGCTCACTCCGATGTTGGAACTCACCTCCAGCGTGCGAGGCAGTGATATCGTCTGATAACCGCCTGATGACCAGTTGTGGTCTCTCATCTTCGCTCCGTACATGTCCCATACTCCGCCTCCGGTGTCCACCATATAAGTAGTGTCCACCACTCCGTCGTCGAGTGCCACCATTATCGATGCCGTCTTGAACACCGAACCCGGTTCGAGCAGGTCAGACACGGCGTTGTTCTTTATCTCGGCATAGTCGCCGCTTGCGAGTTTCGACATGTTCACCATTGCCTTGATGTCGCCGGTGCTCACCTCCATCACGATAGCCACTCCCACGTTGCCGTTGATTTCCTTCAGCTTCTCCAGGAGCGCCCTCTCGCAGAGGTCCTGCATTCCCACGTCGATTGTCGTTATGATGTCGCATCCGGCCACCGGCGGCACGATTATCTCAGGTATCGTCTTGTCGAACACCTTGCGTATGCGCTTCTTTCCCGGTGTGCCGCTCAGGTATTTGTTGAACGACTGTTCCAGTCCGCATTTCGGCTGCCCGTTCCATATCAGGTCACCGATTGTTCGGCTTGCGAGCGATCCGAAGGGCTTCTTCCTCGTCGTATGCTCCACTTCGTGGAATCCTCCTCTCAGTCTTGGCTCTCTGAACACCGGCAGCCGTTTCACCTCCGTCATCTCCTCGAAGGTGGCTTTCCTCTTTATTATTCTCCAGCTCTTGTTCTTCTTGTCGTATCCCTCCTGCAGCCTGTCGCGGAAATACTCCTCGCTTTTGTCAGGGAATATACGGTGCAGCCCGGCGCAGATTTTCGGGAAATCGGCTCTCCACATGGAGTCGCGCCACTCCTGACACACGCTGAAGTCTATTATAAGGTCATATTCCGGCAGTGTTCCGGACAGCAGCCTTCCGTCGCAGCTCAGTATGTTTCCGCGTTCGGCAGGTTCCGGCTTTTCCTTTACCTTTTTCTGTTCCGCCACTTTCATCCAGTATTCACGCTTCAGAGTGCCCACATAAACCACCTTTCCGATGATCAACAGGCAGATAAGCACGGCAATCCAGGCTATTATCCTGTATCTCTTCACCGATTTGGCCAAGTTTTGCTGTCTGTTTGTATTCATTGTTCCGCTACGTTTATAATATAAGGTGGCTGGTTAGGAATATGCAGCACGCTGTCTTTGCAGTTCTGCAGCATCTGCAGCACGTTGCTCTCGCGGCTTATCTTCGTCAGTTCGCTTGTTGTCGTCATCGCCCTGAACTTCGCTTCTTCCAGCTCCTTGTTGAGCTTTGAAATCTGTATTCTCTTCTGGTCGCAGCTGTATCTGTTTGACACATATACTATCATGAAGCCCACGATTATCACGATGAGCCATTTGTACTGCTTTATTATCTTTGCCTGCAGGAATTCGCCGCCGAGGATTTTTTTGAGCGAGAAGTTCGACGACATCGGCCGTTCGTCCTCTCTGGCAATCTCCTCCACAATGCGTTTCAGTTCCTTTCTTGCCTCTTGGCTTTCCAGGCTTTCGCCGGTAGCCTCCACGTCCGTCTTCCTCTTTTCCGTCGTGTCGGCGGATGTTGTCGTGTCGGCAGTGTCAGTCGTTGCGGCGTCGGTGTTGGCGTCGTGTTGGCTGGCGAGAGGTTCCGTCCGGTGCCCGTCCGTATCTGTCAGTGTCGGTGTCGTTCCCTCTTCGGCGTTTATGTCAGTATAGTCTTCTTTCATTTCTTTTGTTCGTCTCCACTATTTGTCGGCCGGTTCTCTTTTCTCTGCAATTCTCAGTTTTGCGCTTCTGCTTCGCGGGTTGACCTGCTGTTCTTCGTCGGATGGCACTATCACTTTGTTGTTGACGAGTCTGAACGGTGTCTCCACCCTTCCGAAGAAGTCCTGTGTCGTCTTGCCTTCAGCATTTCCCGTCTTCATGAAGTTCTTTACTATCCTGTCCTCCAGGCTGTGGTATGTTATCACCGACAGCCTGCCGCCCGGTTTCAGCAGTTCCGTGGCAGAGGCGAGCATCTCCTTCAGTGCCGTCATCTCGTGGTTCACCACGATGCGCAGCGCTTGGAACATCCTCGCCATGTCCTTCTTTCCCCTTTCCTTTGGAAACAGTGGCAGCGTGGCATCCATCAGGTCCTGTGTCGTCAGTATCGGCTTCTGCTCCCTCGCTTGGGCGATGGCTTTCGCTATGCGCCTTGAGTTCTTCAGTTCACCGTAGAGGTAGAACATGTCGGCGAGTTCCTCTTCCGACCTCTCGTTCACAAGGTCGGCGGCATTCTCTCCGCCCCTTTTGTTCATCCTCATGTCGAGCGGTGCGTCGAATCTGAATGAGAACCCTCTCGTCTCGTCGTCGAAATGGTGGCTCGACACCCCCAGGTCGGCAAGCAGTCCGTCGAGTCCTTCCACTCCGTAGTAGCGCATCCAGTTCTTGAGATATCTGAAGTTGCTCCTCACGAATGTGAAGTTGTCCTGCGGACTCACGTTCTTTTCCGCATCCGCATCCTGGTCGAAGCTGTACAGGTGTCCGCCACCGTCCAGCTCCTGCAGTATTCTGCGGCTGTGACCGCCACCGCCGAACGTCACGTCGACGTATGTCCCGTCATGTTTGATGTCAAGTCCGCCGACGCTCTCTTCGAGCAATACCGGCACGTGATATGTATCGATGATGGTAGCCATTGTTTTATTTAGTTTTTTCTTTAGTTTCCAGCAATATTGTCATTCACTTTCCCGTTGTCGGCATCCGCCGGCGAGGGGTCACCCATAATGCTCTCCAGAGCGGCGCCGAATTCGTCGGGCTCCATAAACGGGTCCGCGGTGTTTCCTTCGCTCCAGATCTCTATCGAGTCGCCCATGCCGATGAATTTCACCTGTCCGCTTATCGCAGCCATGTCGACGTATCTCTTTGGAATCAGGAATCTGCCGTTGCCGTCGAGCGATATCGCTTCCACGTCGCTCACGAACTGTCTGAAGATGCGCTGATGCTCCCTGTTCCAGCGGTTGAGCCTTGACCGAAGCTCGTCCATCTGCTCGTTCCATACGCTTTCCGGGTAGAGCACGAGGCATGGCTGGAACACGTCTTTGCGCAACACGAGGTTTTCCTCTCCGCCGGCTTGCAATACCTTGCGGAAAGTTGCGGGGAGGAACACACGTCCCTTCGCGTCGATCTTTGCCTCTATGTTACCTAAAAATCGCATACGTACATCTTAATGGGTTATTGGGCTTCAAAGTTACACATTTTCCCCCACACTCCGCCACTTTTCCCCACAATTTTCCTCTTTTCAGTATTTTTTTTGATTTCTCTTCATTGCTTGGTGTTTAATGAGAGCAGGTGGTGGGGTGGGTAGATGTGGCTTTTGGAACTAAATAAATTAATAAGAGTTCACAAATGAAGATATATTATTTAACATATCAGATGCCTTGTCCAATTGGGGTATGTCACAATATTCATATTCCGGTTTTAACCCAAATAAGTCATTTGGCCTTATTTGAATTTTGTTTTGATTTCTGCCATCCGGATTCAATTCATCAGATTCCTGTCGTCTGGCAGCTTCTCCTGTCTGCGAATCATCCGGATAACTCGCGGATAATCATCTGGCTGTTAACAATCTGGTTATCAGTAGTCTGTTTGTGTAGGTATTGCATTGAAAACAGATGGCCTGATGGTTTTGTGGCGATTGTTTTTTGCCAATATGGAATTTGGAGTAAAATGGAGTGAGATCTCCTCTGGCTGTTGATGGTCCGGACTAAATGCTTGAGGTCCCATCTGGTCATTAAGAATCAGTAATATGTATAACTTTTATACATATTTGTCAACTGTATGATTTAACAATTAAGCACCGTAAAGAGTTAAAATATTCTAATTCCAAAGCATTGTTTGTTTTCCCTTGCTGCAATGGTTGGGATTGGTGACGAGTCTTGTGTCCTGTCCGGTTTCAGTGCTGACGATTATGTTTCAGTATTTGTCTGGTATGTCCGGAAGGGTGGGGCATTGGCAATGTCGTGTCATGTTCCGTCCTTTCCCGATTGCCGTGCATGTGTGCGTCTCTATATATAATAGGTAATAGAAGAGCAAAACCGGTGTTTGGAATGAAGGTCAGGCAAACAATTCCCTCAGAATGGAGAGCGACTTCATTTCGCGGAAGTCAGCCACGTGCAGCCTGTAGTAGTCTGTTATAACGTCGAGACATCGGTTGCGGTCGGCGTGCGACATCTTGAAGAGTCGCATGTTGTCGTAGTTCATTCGCATCAGAGTCTGCATCTTGGTGGCGTCGTCGCCCGTGAGGAATCCCCTCTGCTGCGGTGCCCAGTCCACGAAACATCCGTTCTGCATGTCGAAGGCGCATCCCTCGCTGTAGTCCTCAAGGTTGGGAAAGAATCCCACAAACCTCGTCAGGCGCATCATGAACACAAGATGGAAGTTCGAAAAATCCTTTCTCGCTCCGTCGAGCCACTGCAGACTCTCAGATATGTAGTCGAAGAGAACCTCCGATTCCTTTTCTGACCGCGTGACGTTGGCAATGAATTCGGCGAGAAACATCGATATGGCGAGTTTGTAGGGGTCGAAGGGGATATTGGCGAATGCCACTGCCACATGAGCGTCTTTCACTGTGGCGAGTCGTCCCGGTGCCTTGCGGTCGAGAGTCAGTTCGAGAATCGACAGGGGTTGGAACAGTTGGCGGCGCCCGCGGCCCGCCTTCGACCGCCCTATGTTTAGCACGCACGACAGCCTGCCCTCCTCTCTGGAGAGCACGTCTACCATCATTTTCGAATCGTTGAACATGAAGGCGTGGAGCACTATGCAATTGATGTTGAAAGTCATATTTGTCGGCAAAATTATCAAAAAACCTCATTCGAAGGGCGTAAAATCCTTAAAAACAACAAGAAAAGCACGAATTTCAATATTTTTTCTTGAAAATATTTGTGTATATGATAAAGTTGACGTAACTTTGCACCGCAAAATCCGATTATGGTCCCTTCGTCTATCGGTTAGGACGAGAGATTTTCATTCTCTAAAGAGGAGTTCGACTCTCCTAGGGACTACAATAAAAAATAAAAAGATAATAACAAGATGGCAAATCACAAATCATCACTAAAAAGAATCCGCCAGGATAAGAAAAAGAATTTGCACAACAGATATTATGCAAAGACTATGCGTAATGCAGTTCGTAAACTGCGCGCTATGACAGACAAGGAAGAGGCTGTTAAGATGTACCCAAGCGTACAGAAGATTCTTGACAAGCTGGCTAAGACTAACCTTATCCACAAGAATAAGGCTGCTAACATCAAGTCAAGCTTGGCACAGCACATCAATAGCCTTGCCTAAGTCAAGAGTCGCACTATGGGGCGATGTAAAATGTTATTGAATCATACGGAATGCTGCAATCGGAAGATTGTGGCATTTCTGCGTTATGGCATATCGTTATGTTATGGCATATCGCCGTTTTGCATGCCGATGGTGGCGTGAGGATGATGCAGCGTTATGTGTATGAAAACAAAGGCCTGGCAGATGCGGAATCTGATGGCCAGTTTGGAAATAACCCCAATATGTCGAGGGTGAAGAGGAACGGCGACACTTTTTAAACCGAAAATTTCCCTATGTCAATAAAATTGACTATCTTTGCCCCTTGAAAAAATCAAGAAATCAACAATGTCAGACAATCAGATAAACGAGAACAACTATTCCGCCAGTAACATTCAGGTGCTGGAGGGTCTTGAGGCTGTGCGCAAGCGTCCGGCCATGTATATCGGCGATATCAGTGAGAAAGGTCTCCATCACCTCGTGAACGAGACCGTGGACAACTCCATCGACGAGGCGATGGCAGGCTATTGCACGCACATCGAGGTTACCATCAACGAGGACGAGTCTATCACGGTGCAGGACAACGGACGTGGTATTCCGGTGGACATGCATGAGAAACTCCACAAGTCGGCACTCGAAGTGGTAATGACGGTGCTCCACGCAGGAGGAAAGTTTGACAAGGGATCATACAAAGTCAGCGGAGGACTCCACGGAGTGGGTGTGAGTTGTGTGAACGCGCTCTCCACAAAGATGCTCTCGCAGGTGTTCCGCAACGGCAAGATCTATCAGCAGGAATACGAAAAGGGAAAGCCTCTCTATTCCGTGAAGGTAGTGGGAGAGACCGACCAGCAGGGAACACGTCAGCAGTTCTGGCCGGACCCAACCATATTTACCACCACCACGTATAAGTACGACATCATAGCCAAGCGAATGAGAGAGCTGGCATATCTGAATGCCGGCATCACCATAACGCTTACCGATATGCGTCCCGACGAGGAGGGAAAGACCCGTCAGGAGGTGTTCCATGCCAAGGAGGGACTGAAGGAGTTCGTGCGCTACGTCGACCGCCATCGCACCCACCTCTTCGATGATGTCATCTATCTGAAGACCGAGAAGCAGGGTATTCCAATCGAGGTGGCTATCATGTATAACACCGACTATAGCGAGAATATCCATTCATACGTAAACAATATCAACACCATAGAGGGAGGAACACACCTTGTGGGCTTCCGTATGGCACTCACCCGCACGCTGAAGAAATACGCCGACAGCGACCCGGTGATTTCAAAGCAGATAGAGAAGGCGAAGATAGAAATCGCTGGAGAGGACTTCCGCGAGGGACTCACCGCCGTAATCTCGATAAAGGTGGCAGAGCCGCAGTTTGAGGGACAGACAAAGACGAAGCTCGGAAACAACGAGGTTACCGGAGCCGTGCAGCAGGCCGTGTCGGAGGCGCTGACAAACTATCTGGAGGAGCATCCGAAAGAGGCGAAGCAGGTTTGCGAGAAGGTCATCCTTGCAGCTACGGCGCGTATCGCGGCACGCAAGGCACGTGAGAGCGTGCAGCGCAAGAACCCGATGACCGGAGGCGGACTGCCGGGAAAACTCGCCGACTGTTCCAATCGTGACCCGAAGGAGTGTGAGATATTCCTCGTCGAGGGAGACTCCGCCGGAGGTTCGGCAAAGCAGGGCCGCGACCGCTACACCCAGGCAATCCTGCCGCTCAGAGGTAAGATCCTGAACGTGGAGAAGGTGATGTGGCACAAGGTGTTCGAGAGCGAGTCGGTGATGAACATCATCCAGAGTATCGGCGTGCGCTTCGGAGTGGACGGCGAAGAAGACAAGGAGGCGAACACCGAAAAGCTGCGCTACGACAAGATCATCATCATGACCGATGCCGACGTCGATGGTTCACACATCGACAC
>NZ_FR892522.1:27319-33271 GCF_000436015.1 Prevotella sp. CAG:592
CATGACGCTCTTCTATCGTTTCATGCCGAAGGTGATACAGGAGGGACATCTCTATATCGCCACTCCGCCATTGTATCTCTGCACCTTCAAGAACAAAGTGAAGGAATACTGCTACACCGAGCAGCAGCGACAGGCGTTCCTCGACAAATACGGCAACGGCGTGGACGACGACAAGAATATCCACACACAGCGATATAAAGGTTTGGGAGAGATGAACCCGGAGCAGCTCTGGGACACCACAATGAATCCTAAGACCCGTCTGCTCAAGCAGGTGAACATTGAGAATGCCGCCGAGGCGGACGAGATATTCTCTATGCTTATGGGCGACGACGTGGAGCCACGCCGCCAGTTCATAGAGCAGAATGCCACATACGCCAACATCGACGCATAAACAGCCGGAAGGCGTCGGAACGGTACGTGGAAACATCCGGTTCCCCGGAAAGGAAACGGACCGGAAAACGGCAATAAGACGGAATCTGATGGTTGGTAATGCCTATACTTCATGGCAGAATGCTAAAAAACGAAGAAAAAGCAGATACAAACCACATATTTTATGCATAAAACGTTGCGCACGTTAATAATAATTGTTAACTTTGCAGCGTTCAGTGGAATGGGGAGCCCCGAAGGAGCTCCTCATTTTATTTTAAATCCCCGACAGGCGACACTTTCTGATGGATGACATTCTCTTGCCGCCTCAAGGGAATTACCACAAGTTATTTTATTTATGATAGACAAAAACGTAGTTGAAAAATTAGTTAACCATTGGCTCGAGGACAAAGACTATTTCCTCGTTGACATTGAGATTAGTCCAGACGACAGAATCGTCGTGGAGATCGACCATGCAGATGGCGTGTGGATTGAGGATTGCGTGCAGCTCAGCCGCTTCATAGAAGACAACCTCAACCGTGATGACGAGGACTACGAATTGGAGGTTGGCAGCGCCGGCCTCGGACAGCCTTTCAAGGTGAGACAGCAGTATCTCAACTTCATCGGAAAAGAAGTGGAAGTGCTCGACGCCGACGGAAAGAAATGGAAAGGACTGCTCAAGAGTGTGGATGGAGACGATTTCACCATCACCGTGAAAGAGAAAGTGAAGAAGGAAGGAGCCAAGCGCCCGGTAATAGAAGACGTTGACAAGACCTTCGGCATGAACACAGTGAAATATACAAAATACTTAATAAGTTTCAAATAAGCTATGGCAGCATTGAAGAAAGAAGAAGAAACAGTAAGCATGTTCGATTCCTTCAAAGAATTCAAGGAAACGAAGAATATCGACAGAACGACTCTCATGAGCGTGCTCGAGGAAAGCTTCCGCAACGTCATCGCGAAGATCTTCGGCAGTGACGAGAACTTCGACGTCATCGTGAACCCCGACAAGGGCGACTTCGAGATATACCGCAACCGTACCGTCGTTGCCGACGGCGTGGAGCATGACGACAACAAAGAGATAACACTCACAGAGGCTCGCAAGATACAGGCAGACTACGAGGTGGGTGAGGACGTGAGCGAGAAGGTGGACTTCAGCAAGTTCGGACGCCGTGCCATCCTCAACCTGCGTCAGACTTTGGCTTCAAAGGTGCTCGAGCTCGAGCACGACAGCCTCTACAACAAATACAAAGACCGTGTGGGACAGGTAATCACAGCTGAGGTCTATCAGGTGTGGAAGAGAGAGGTGCTCCTCGTTGACGACGAGAACAACGAGCTTATCCTTCCTAAGGGAGAGCAGATTCCTCGCGACCAGTATCGCAAGGGAGAGACCGTAAAGGCTGTCATCCTGCGTGTGGACAACGAGAACAACAACCCGAAAATCATCCTCAGCCGCACAAGTCCGGTGTTCCTGCAGCGCCTGCTCGAACAGGAGGTGCCAGAGATTGCCGACGGACTCATCACCGTGCAGCGCATAGCACGTATGCCGGGAGAGAGAGCCAAGATCGCCGTTGAGAGCTACGACGAGCGCATCGACCCGGTAGGAGCATGCGTGGGAGTGAAGGGTAGCCGCGTGCACGGTATCGTGAGAGAACTGTGCAACGAGAACATCGATGTGATCAACTACACCGCAAACACCAAGCTCTTCATCCAGCGCGCACTCAGTCCGGCAAAGGTCCTCAACATCAATGTAGACGAGGAGAACCACAAGGCAGAGGTGTTCCTCAAGCCGGAAGAGGTATCATTGGCAATCGGCCGTGGCGGTATGAACATCAAGTTGGCAAGTATGCTGACAGAATACACCATCGACGTGTTCCGTGACATGGAGGATGGCCAGGAGGTGGAAGACATCTACCTCGACGAGTTTGCCGACGAGATAGACCAGTGGGTAATCGATGCCATCAAGTCTATCGGCTTCAACACTGCAAAGAAGGTGCTTGAGGCACCACGCGAAATGCTCGTAGAGAAAGCTGACCTCGAAGAGGAGACGGTAGACCACGTGCTCCAGGTGCTGAGAGCGGAATTCGAATAATACAATACAGTCCATACGGCACGCCGCTCCCCAGAACGGTGTGCCGCATGTGTAAGCATTCGGGAATGGCATGTTCCGGAAACTGGCGGACCGCAAGCAAGGGCGGAGAACGAATATTCCGCAGTCAGAACGCTCCGGACAAGCCGAATAATAACAGAAAAGAAAGAAGAAGGGTAAAACATATAGTATGAGCATCAGATTAAACAAAGCGATTAGTGAATTGAATATAGGACTTCAAACGGCAGTTGATTTCCTGAAAAAAAGAAGCGAACTGGGAGAGGCTCCTGAGGGTCCTAACTCCAAGCTCACCGACGGACAGTATAATGCTCTCGTAGAGGCATACAAGTCGGACAAGGAGGAGCGCACACAGGCAGAGAAGCTCTTGCAGAAGCGTCCTAAGGAGAAGAAACGCTCTGACAAGAAAGAGGGACGAAGCACAGAGCCAAGACCTCAGCAGAAGTACACACCATTAGGAAAGATAGACCTCGACAGTCTGGGCAAGAAGCCATCAGCGAAATCTGCTGCTTCTACTGCAAAGCCCGAAGAGAAAAAGGCAAATGCTGCTGCCGTCAGCAAGCCAGCCGAGGAGAAGCCCGTGGCACAGGAACCAGTGGAAACGGTTGCCAAAGAGCAGCCAAGTCAAGAACAGCCTAAGCCAGCCCAGCCTAAACCGGAGCCGGTGGCTCCCAAGTCGGAAGTGAAGGCAGAACAGCCAGCAGCACAGCCAGCTGCAAAGAAGGAGCCTAAAGAGGCATCACCGGCAAGTGCGGCACAGCCTGCTGCTGCCGACAACGACTCAAAGGTGTTCACGCTGAAGAGCGAGAAGAAACTCGCTCCCAAGGTTAACGTGTTGGGCAAGATCGACCTCGACTCTCTGAACCAGAGCACTCGTCCTAAGAAGAAGAGCAAGGAGGAGCGCCGCAAGGAGCGTGAGGAGAAGGCACAGCATGGCGGAGCAAACGCCAATGGCGAGCGCAAGAAGCGTCAGCGCATCGGCAAGGAGCGTGTAGACATCGCTGCAGCTGCCAAGCAGAACAACGCCCAGGGCGGTCAGAAGAACGCCGGAGGTTCAAACAAGAAGAAGAACCGCAAGCGCGGCGGACAGAAGCCTGCTGAAGTAAGCGAGGAGGATGTAGCACGTCAGGTAAAGGAGACGCTTGCGCGCCTCACCAGCAAGGGACAGAACAAGAAGGGAGCCAAATACCGCAAGGAGAAGCGCGACGCCGCCCAGGAACATCTCAAGGAGCAGCGCGCCGAGGAGAAGGCAGAGAGCAAGATACTGAAGCTTACGGAGTTCGTTACCGTCAGCGAACTTGCCAACATGATGAACGTCTCTGTAAACCAGGTCATCGGTACCTGTATGAGCGTCGGCATCATGGTGTCTATCAACCAGCGTCTCGATGCAGAGACCATCAACCTCGTTGCTGAGGAGTTCGGCTTCAAGACAGAATACGTTAGTGCCGAGGTTTCGGAGGCTATCAACGAGGAGCCTGACGATGAGAACGATCTGCTGCCACGCGCTCCTATCGTTACCGTGATGGGACACGTAGACCATGGTAAGACTTCTCTCCTCGACCATATCCGCAATACCAACGTCATCGCCGGTGAGGCAGGTGGTATCACCCAGCATATCGGTGCATACAACGTGACGTTGCAGAACGGCAGACATATCACATTCCTCGACACTCCAGGTCATGAGGCGTTCACCGCCATGCGTGCCCGTGGTGCCCAGGTCACCGATATCGCCATCATCATCATCGCTGCCGACGACAGCGTGATGCCTACCACACGTGAGGCAATCGCCCACGCACAGGCTGCCAACGTGCCGATGGTATTTGCCATCAACAAGATTGACAAGCCGGGTGCCAATGCCGACAAGATCAGGGAAGACCTCGCCAATATGAACCTCCTTGTAGAGGAGTGGGGCGGAAAGTACCAGTGTCAGGAAATCAGTGCCAAGAAGGGCATTGGCGTTGACGAACTTCTTGAGAAGGTGCTCCTTGAGGCCGATATGCTCGAACTGAAGGCTAATCCAAACCGCAAGGCTACGGGTAGCGTCATAGAGTCGTCGCTCGACAAGGGTCGCGGTTATGTCTCTACTGTTCTCGTGAGCAACGGAACGCTCCGTGTGGGCGACAACCTGATTGCCGGAACAAGCTACGGACGTATCAAGGCAATGTTCAACGAGCGTAACCTGCGTATCGAGGAGGCAAAGCCGGCAGAGCCTGCAATCATCCTGGGTCTCAACGGTGCTCCTACGGCAGGTGATGCCTTCCACGTTCTCGACACTGAGGTGGAGGCTCGCGAGATTGCCAACAAGCGTCTGCAGTTGCAGCGTGAGCAGGGATTGCGCACTCAGAAACGTCTTACCCTCAGCGACATCAGCCATCGTATCGCACTCGGATCATTCAAGGAGCTCAACATCATCGTCAAGGGTGATACCGACGGTAGTATCGAGGCTCTCAGCGACTCGTTCATCAAGCTCTCTACAGAGAAGATCAAGGTCAACGTCATCTACAAGGCCGTGGGTCAGATTTCAGAGAGCGATGTTACTCTCGCCGACGCTTCGGATGCTCTCATCGTGGGCTTCCAGGTGCGTCCTTCGGCAGCGGCCCGCAAGCTCGCCGACCAGGAGGGTGTAGAGATCAACACCTATTCTGTCATCTACGATGCCATCGAGGATGTCACTTCCGCCATGGAGGGTATGCTCGACAAGGTTGTCAAGGAGGTTGTCTCCGGTCAGGTGGAAGTTCGTGAGGTATACAAGATCTCGAAGGTCGGAACGGTTGCCGGTGCTTTGGTCACCGAGGGCAAGGTTCACCGCACAGACAAGGCTCGTCTTATCCGCGACGGTATCGTTATCCATACTGGAGCCATCAACGCCCTCAAGCGTTTCAAGGATGATGTCAAGGAGGTGGGAGTCACCTTCGAGTGTGGTATCTCGCTCGTCAACTTCAACGATATCCAGGTGGGCGACGTCATCGAGACGTTCACAGAGATTGAGGTTAAGCAGAAACTGTAATCCCCCAGGACTACATACTGATTTATAATAAATGAAAATGCGCCGGCTATCATTACGATAGCTGGCGCATTTTATTTAAAAATGATTCTTATATTTGTTTTATAAAGTAATCAAGTCCGATATGGTGTTATTTATGGAAATCAGTATATCTTAATTTCTCAAGTCGTTTAGCGTCGAGCACACCGTCGTCCCATAACTTGTCTGATTCGGCATCGAGCTCTTGTTGGAAATGCTTTGTCAGAACAGCTTGTACTTCACGTGCGTATTCTTCACTGTTATTATAGGAAAACAGTTTCAGTAAATATTGCTGAGTGGGATTTAAAACTGAAGTTGCCATAATGTCTTGATTTTATCGTTATATTGCAAAGCTAGAATTTCTTTCCCTATTCTCAAAATATTTCATATAGAAATCAATATTTATCCCAAATCGGTCATTAGGATTTCTCTGTGTCGTACGGCAAAGAGAAATCCT